>JBDTUL010000492.1:0-4925 GCA_040007735.1 Gammaproteobacteria bacterium
CCGAGGCCGACAAGTCCTACGGCCCCAACCCCACCATCGACCGCAACCGCATGATCGTAGGCAGCGGAACCGTCTATGAAGCGCTCGACGTTCTGGGCGACGCACTGAAGGCGACGCGCGGCAGGAAGAACCTCGTCCTCTTTTCTCCAGGGATCCTCGAGCCGGGACAGGAGATCATGAACGGAGTCGCCGTCGGTCGCAGCCGCTTCTACAAGCCGATGATCAACTCGCTGAACGCGGCCAACGTCTCCGTCTACGGCGTCAGCCTGCTGGGTGAGACCGACGCTCCTCCGATGGTGCATCAGACGATGGAGATGCTAGCCTACGACACGAACGGCGAGTACTTCCGTTACGCCGTTGGATTCGATCCGCTTCTGAAGAAGGTCGAGAAGGCCACCAACGGCTACTACCTCCTCAGCTACTACTCGAACCACCCGAAGGGCGTGAAGGGCTACCAGAAGGTGAAGGTCGCTCTGAACAGCAGAGACCTGCGGATCAAAGCGAGGAACGGTTACGCCTACGGCGAGTGACCGTCCGCCGGAAGATCGACGCAGACGAACGTGACACGCTCGCCCGGTGACAACTGGGCGAGCTTCCATCGCTCCCCCCACAGAACCGTCAGCGGCTGGAGATAGCCCCCCGTGATCGGGTGATCCGGACCCATCGCTACCAGCGTTCCGTCGGGATGAAGTTGGATCGTTCCGAACTGCATGCCGCACGACGGAAGGTCGGCGGGCGCGCTGACAGGCAGGGCCCCGAGCGGACGCAGTCGAATGCCGACGCGATTCAATTGCGGCGTCACTTCACAGGTCACCTCCCGCAACGGCGTCGAATGTGGTCCCGCCGCGACGCGAATGGTCAGCCGGTCGTTCCTCTCCGGCCTCAATCGCGACAGAGTGACCTTCGCATCGATCCCCGCTTCCCCGATCGCCAGCCACCCGCGCAATCCGTTTCGAATGCGTCCGACTTCGAGCGTGCCGGCCGCAGAGAACGCCGTGGCCTGCGGGAGATCTGAATCAGCGCCACACCATGCAACGAGTCGTGCTGACTCCAGAGCGATCCGCGGTCCGGCCATCGCGCATTCGAGCAATGGAGCGTCGGGATCGTTCCCGACCAACGCATTCGCATACTCAGCCTCGTCGACGTCAAACGCGCCACCAGGCGATCGTCCCTCGCGAATCCGCGTCCAGTCGGGCCTCGTCACCGCCGTCGTCAGCGCTCCCGTGAATTTGACTGCCGGCGCCCTCTCAGGAAGCTCGGCCACGATCGCGGCAAGCTCGATCTTCCGATCGACCGCAATGATGCGGATCCGATCGCCCGCGGCGATGAGGTTCGGTGGTGAGCAACTGGCATCCCAGAGACGCGCATCGGTCTGACCGAGAAGATTCCAGCCTCCCGGTGAATCGATCGGATAGAAACCCGCCGCATTCGCCGCGATCGCGAACGTCCCTCTCGCCACCTTCGAACGCGATGTCGGCCGTCGCGGCATGGACCAATCTGCAGGCCACCCGTCCAGATAGGCGAACGCGGCGCGAAACCCGAGATAGCGAGCAGTGAGCTCGAGCTCCGGCAATCGCCGGAAAAACTCTTCAGGCGGTACGCGCCCGAAAAACTCCGTGAGATCCAGGCCATTGAAATTGACTTCGATCTGATGCTGACGCGAATGGGCTTGCGCCTGAACGACAGGTCCGAGCGCGAAATCCATGTCCGGCCGATCGTCGAACACCACGTAAAGCGATCGCGCTCCCGGAATGCACGCCAGAACATCCGCGCGTTCGCGAAGCGCAGCGGCGTGCGCGTGCAGTTCGGCCGCATCGATCGAGCCGAAATCCAGCAGCAGGCCGCGATCGCCTGCGCGTGACACAACCGGAGTCATGTGCAGCCGAGTGTAACCGCCACTTCAGGACAGGACTACAATCCGCGCCATGACGATGCAGCGGAATCCGCAACACTGCAATCAACACGAAATGCTGGGTGAGCTCGCACACCAGGCCATGATCGACAAAGGGCTGGAGCCTGATTTCGCGCCCGCCGTGGACCAGCAGCTCGAAACCATTAACGCCCCGGCGAGCGAGAGCGACCCGTCCATCAAGGACCTCCGCTCACTGCTCTGGTGTTCGATCGACAACGATGATTCCCGCGATCTCGATCAGCTCACCGTTGCCGAAGATCTCGGCGGCGGCAATGTACGTGCGATCGTTGCCGTTGCCGACGTCGACGCCATCGTAAGAAAAGGCACGCCGATCGATGATCACGCGCGTCACAACACCACCTCGGTGTACACACCCGCTCAAATCTTTCCAATGCTGCCGCCGAAGCTGTCGTTCGATCTCACATCCCTCAACCAGGACCAGGACCGCATTGCGGTCGTGATCGACATGGTTGTGGCGTCGGACGGTAGCGTGACCAAAGGCGACGTCTATCGTGGCCTCGTCCACAACCGCGCCAAGCTCGCCTACAACAAGGTCGGCGCATGGCTGGATGGCAGCGGGCCAAACCCCTGGCCATCGTAGAAATCCCGAAGCGCGGGCAGGTCCGGCGCGCGTCGCCTCAGCCCGTCGGTGCCCAGGCCCAGCGGCACCTCACACATGATTCCGGTGAGCTGGCGCGCCAGATACGCCGCGTCGCGGTGCTGGCGCAATCTGGCGCCCAGCGCGATGGCGCCGCGCATCTTCAGGCTGACCACGCGCTCGAGATCCCCATAAAGCTCATCGAGCGAGGCGAATTCCTTCATCAGGGCAGCCGCGGTCTTCGGCCCGATGCCCGGAATGCCGGGGATATTGTCGACAGCGTCGCCCATCAGAGCCAGATAATCCGCGAAACGCTCCGGAGCGACACCGAAGTGGCGTTCGATGTCGTGATAGCCGAAGGGCTCGCGCCCGCCGAAATCCCAGTACACGTCGCCTTCACGGATGAGCTGGGCCAAGTCCTTGTCTCGCGTGATCACGGTGGACCGCACGCCCTCCCGGCGCATGGACGTGACCAGCGTACCGATGATGTCGTCGGCCTCGTATTCCTGGCTCGCCAGCGCCGTGATTCCCAGGCATCGGCACAGCTCCATGCAGCGCTTGAACTGCAAGGCCAGGTCGGCTGGATGCGGATCGCGGTTGGCCTTGTAGGCGGGATAGATGCGATTGCGGAAGCACCTCATCAGGCTCTGGTCGAACGCGACGGCGATGTACTTCGGGCGAGCGCGCTCGATGAGATCGCCCAGCACACGCGCAAAGCCAAAGACCGCGTGGGCCGGGTTGCCGTCGCGATCCGTCATCTCGAGGGGCAGCGAGTGGTAAGCGCGCCGGACGTACACCGACGCATCGACTAGATAAATCAACTCAGCCAGCGCTGGATTCGGTCGTGCAGGGGGCTCGACCGGGGAAAGTGCGCCAGCAGGTACTCCATCTGATCCGCCAGCACGCGCCGGCCCTTCAGGAAGATGTATTCCGCGTACGTGGGGGTGAACGGCACGGCGATGAGCTGCATCTTCGCCTGCTCGGGGGTGCGCGAAGCCTTGTGGTTGTTACACCGTCGGCAGGCGGTGACAACGTTCATCCACATGTCGAGTCCACCCTGACTGAACGGCCGTATATGGTCCCGCGACAGCTCGCGCGACGGAAACCGCAGGCTGCAGTACATGCACAGATAGGCATCTCGCCGGAACAGGGTCTGGTTGTTCAGCGGCGGCACATAGTCGTGCCGGGTGTTACCCGGGTTGCCGGTGTGGCCCAGCGTGGCCACGATGGAATTCACTTCGAGCACGGTGCGCCGGCCCGTGAGGGCGTTGGTGCCGCCGTAGAGCTGGTAGAGCAGCGAGCCGCAGGTGTAAGCCACCTGTTCCTGGTGGTAAAGACGGGCCGCTTCCTTGTAGTCGATCCACTCCAGGGGCATGCCGGCGATGTCGGTACGAAGCACCAGCTGCGAAAGGCCGCGGGCAGCCGGGGTCGCCACGATGCGCATTTCGTCGTGGGCGCCGGAGTCTGCTTTGTCCAGATCGATGCCTAACATGGGCGCTGTAAGATACGGCAGTTTTGTGCAAGAATTCAACGTCGCAAGATGTTCATTTGATTAAGGATTTCCAAGCCCCGTGGTCGACCGGCCACGAACAGCCCCATACGAGACGCCCATGCCCGTCACAATCGGTGCACTAAGTGAGAGCGCGCCACACGAAACCCGTGTGAGCCTGGTCCCTGAAGTTGCGGAAAAATTCGCTCAAACCGGTGCACGGCTGCTCATCGAGCCCGGTGCCGGAGCCCGCGCCTTCTTCCCCGACACACTCTATAAATCAGTGGAGTGGGGCGAGTCCGGGGCGGCCGTGCTCGCGAAGTCGGACGTCGTGCTCACCGTTCAACCTTTGACGCTGGACCAGATTCAGCAGCTCAGGGCCGGCACGGTCGTCATCGGCTTCATGCAGCCCCACGCGCGCAAGGCCGAAGTGAAAGCGATGCGCGACCGGCGCATCACGAGCTTTGCCGTTGAGCTCATTCCCCGCATCTCGCGCGCGCAGTCGATGGATGGGCTGTCCTCGCAGGCCGCCATCTCGGGATACAAGGCGGTGTTGATCGCGGCGAGCAACCTGCCGAAGTTCTTCCCGATGCTCACGACTGCCGCAGGCACCATCCGTCCCTCACAGGTACTTGTAATTGGTGCTGGGGTAGCCGGTCTTCAAGCCATCGCCACCGCGCGCCGGCTCGGCGCCGTCGTCGAAGCGTATGACGTGCGCAGCGCGACCAAGGAACAGGTGAAGTCGCTGGGCGCGAAGTTTGTCGACACCGGCGTCAGCGCGGACGGCGCAGGCGGCTATGCCCGCGAGCTCACGGCCGAAGAGAAAGCGAAGCAGCAGGAAGTGCTGGACTCGCGCATCGCCGCTGTGGACGCCGTGGTCAGCACGGCCTCGGTTCCCGGCCGGCCGGCGCCCAAGATCATCTCGC
>JBDTUL010000493.1:0-4909 GCA_040007735.1 Gammaproteobacteria bacterium
ACTCGGCGCCGCGCAACTCGAATGACACGACGGCGCCATCGGCGCCGAGCAGCTGTATCTCCAGGTGCTCGGCGACGAGACGATGATAGGGAGGACCTGAAGTCGCCTCGGCGCGGATAGCCGCAAAAACCTTCTGGAAGTGCTGCTGTATGGCGGGCTTGCCATTGAAGCGCTGCGGCGGCTCTGGAGTGGGAAAGAAGACGGTGGCATCCGCGGAGAAATGCGTCATGAACGCTGATAACTCCAGGTTCTCGAAACTCGAGATAAACCGCGAGATCATCTGCTCGATCGCGTGACGCTCGTCGCCCAGAGTAGCCTCTGGCTTGCCCGCACTACCGCCTCGTTCCGTAATCGCTATTTGATCCAGCTTTGCCGGATCCGCCGACAGCTCGCGAGCTGCGCTTGCGGGGAATCCATTTGCCCGGAGGAGGTAAGCGACAACGTCCACGTATTCCGGCTCGGCAAGCACTCCTATTTCCCCTGGCGGCATTCTCGCGCGCACGATCGCCATCAGCTGACCCACCGATTTTCCCCGCCAGGTTGCCTTGAATGCCGCTCCGACGATGCCCGGCACACCCGGAGCACTCCGCGAATCTTGCCCGTGACACTGTGCACAGTGGCTGGCGAACCGCTCCTGGCCACGATCCGCTTGCAGCGAGGTGTAGACCCCATCCCACACACCGACAGGAACCGGCGCATCAGTTGCAGGGGCCGGCCCTCCAAAAACCGACAGCGCACCAGCAATCAGCAGTACGGTAATTCGCCTTCGCATGCTCCGGGTATTCATCTGGTCGGGAGCGCGAAGACGAAGAGATTGCTGCTATTGCCTGGATGGATCTCCGGCGTGAGCATCGTCGTGCCACTCGAGGCTATCGATGTTCCCGTGCTCACCGCGACGTACTGCCTTCCTCCGACGGAGTAGGTCACGGGGAAACCCGTTACGGCCGAACCGAGATTCACTTCCCACAGAATATTTCCATTGCGATCGTCGAATGCACGAAACCGCCCGCTGACATCGCCTGCAAACACCAGCCCGCCTGCGCTCGACAACAGCGACATTGTCGCTGCGCGCTGCTGGTATTTCCAAACCAGCGCGCCGGTTTTCACTGAGATCGCATAGATCGTCCCGAGCTTATCGGTTCCCGGCGCGATGCTGCCGCGGGTGACGATCGAGTAGTCTCCATTGTCCGCAATGGATTGAACGTTTGAGCAGGTGTTCTGCAAGGGAAAGAACATCGTATGGGCGAGGGGACTGTAAGTGCCGGCCTGCCAGTTCTTGCCGCCGGTCAGGTGGGGACATACCACTCTCTCCTGTCCGACGGCATCGAAGGTCACGTCCGGATTCACCGAGACTCTGCCAGTCGCCCCATCGATTCCCTTCACGACATTCTGAAAGATCGTGGGTCGGGCCCAGAGAAACTCTCCGGTCTGCCGGTCCAGCGTGTACACGATTCCGGTCTTACCCGGAATTCCAGTCAGCACTTTGCGCACACGTCCAGGCTTTACAGCCGGATTGATCCAGGTCACTTGCTTCGCATCCGGGGCGACCTGCGTATCGAGCAGGATCCGCTCGTAAGCATGGTCGAGATCCCAATGGTCAACGATGTGCTGGTAGTACCAGATGATCTTGCCGGTATCGGCGTTCAGGGCCAGCGTTGAATTGTGGTAGAGATACTGTCGCTCGTTTCCAGCCAGCATGTACTTGGGGGCCGGCGCAGTAACGGACGTTCCCACGTAGATGAGATTCAGCGCCGGGTCGTAGCTGGGCGCCATCCATGCGCCGACCTGTCGCCGCTGCTCGTCGGGAATTCCTCCCCAGGTATCATCTCCGGGCTCGCCCTGCTTCGGAATGGTCCGCGTGCGCCATAACTCCTTACCGGTCATTGGATCGTGCGCCGTGATGACGCAGGCATCCGGACCGCTGGCGGGCTCGCAACTGCGGCCCGAAATCACCTTGCCGCCCGCGATGATCGGACCCGAGCCCTGCAATCCGCTTTTCCGGTAGTCGAGCACTTTCGTCTCCCACACCATCTCGCCCGACTTCGCATCCAGCGCGTAGACATAACTGTCGGCACCGAGATCGAGTATCAGGTGATCGTAGATGGCCAGGTTTCTGTTGGTGACCGCAACCGCGACGTACTTGCCGAGATCCGCCGGCAGTCTGCGCCTGTGTTCCCACTGGAGGTCGCCGGTTGCTGCGTCCAGCGCCTGGATGAAATCTCCCGGATTGGGAAAGAACATCACGCCATCGTGAACCAGCGGCGTCCCTTCCTGCACACCGCTACCCAGACCTCGCGTCCACACCAGTTGCAGCCGCTTCACATTGCGACGGGTGATCTGAGCGAGGGGACTGAAACCCCAGCCGTCCGTCGTGCGGCGCCAAGTCAGCCAGTCGGCGGCGTCGGGCTTCTGAAGCATGGCGTCCGTGACCGGACGGAGATCCGAACCCCCTGCGGCAAGGCTCGAAATCGCGCAGCCACAGAGCACAAGAGCAGTGCTGAGGCGACGCGCGCGAACGCTCACCGGCGCGCTGATTTGATCAGCGACTGGATCGCCTGGGAAAGCGGCGAAGTGGCATCGTTCAGCGACAGAGCGATTGCGGCGTGATCGGCTCCCGGCACCACGAGCACCTGGCTACTGACTTTAGCAGTGGTCAAAGCTGTATTCAGATCGCGCGCGGCGGGCGCCAGTTGGGGTTCCTTTTCGCCATAGGCGATGAGCGCGAACGGCGCGGCGTTCTTGATATGACGCAGCGGGCTCGCCTGCTCGCGAAGCTCGGGGGTGGGAGCCCAATCGGGATTCATGGGCTCGACATTCACGAAATCATATCGGGCACTGATGGGTACGATTCCTCTCAGGGCGTCTTCCGGCACGCCAGCCCGAGTCAACCAGGATCGATCGACCCCGACATCCGCAGCGAGAATCGCGCCAGCAGAGTGTCCGACCACAAATATCGCATGTGGATTGCCACCGTATTCCGCAACGTGCTTGTAAAGCCACAAGACGGCTTGCTTGACGTCGTCGGCCTGGGCTGGATATTTGAAACCGGCATTGGGCTCACGGCTGGTGAGGCGATAGCCGGTGATCGCAGTCACCATTGCCTGCGCGGCGAAAGGCTGAGCCACGAATCCGTAATGAGCGCGATCGCCTTCTTCAAAGGCACCGCCGTGGATGAAGAGAACCACCGGAGCGTTCTTCACTGGCTGCTTCGGCAGATACAGATCGAGCCGCTGTTTGGGATTCGGCCCGAACGGCTGGTCGAGCCTGGTGCGCAGCGAACGGCGCGCCTGTGCGGTCAACTCGTTGGCGCGCGCGTAGTAGGCCGCGAAATTCAGCCCCTGATTGCTTTCCTCAGCGGGGAATTTGACGGAAGGGTAATCCCGATACTCCTGGGCCATGGCACTGCACAGCGGAGCCGCAGCGGCAATCACGGCGAGCCAACGCATTCGCATCGTCGGAAGGGATCTCATGATGATGGGCCTCAAAACTTGTAGCTTGCCGTGAACCCGACGATCCGTGGCGGCGCGTAGAACGCTTGAGTCCCTACGGCACCGAGGTCGAGGTCATAGAGTCGGTACGCCTCGTTGCCGATATTCTTCACCGCAGCCGTGAGAGTCCATCTGTCGTCCGGCGAGACGTACGCGAGGCTAGCATTCCAGACGGTGTACGCATTCTCGCGAGATACCTCGCTGTTCGTCACTTCCAGGAACTGATGCCCGTAGCTGACACCGTCCAGCTGAAGAGCCATGTTTCCACCCAGCACGTTCCAATCGTAGCGCCCCAGAAAATTGAAGCTGTAGTGAGGCGCGTTGGGCAGCTCGTTGCCTCTCAGCGGCTCGAGCGCATTGATCGGCAGCACTTCCGCGACCCAGGAGTCCTCGAACGAGGCTCCAAAGACGAAGTTCCAATGCATCGCAGGGGCAAGGTAGAGCTCAATCTCCGCGCCCTTGGCACGAGCATCGGTATTGGTGATCTGCGGTGTCACGTTCGTCAACGCGAAGGCCTGGTACCCATCGTAGTCGTAGTAGAACGCCGTGGCATTGAGGCGAGCAATATCGCCAATATCCGTCTTCACGCCTATTTCGAAGGAATGCAGGACCTCTTCATCATGCTTGAGTCGCGGCAGCGAAACGCTGACTCCGGTAGAGAAGTTTCCACCCTTGATGCCGCGGTTGTATGACGCAAACAAAAGCGTGTCGTCGGTTGCCTTGAAGTTCAGCTGCGCACGCGCCGCGTAATCACCGTAGTTGATCTTGTTGGCGTTCGCATAAGCCGGGTCTCCAGAGGCGGCGATGCTTTCGAGCACGTCGAAGTACTGCGTGAGCGGGGTGTTGTCGTCACGATAGGACGCATGATTGAGCAGCTTCTTGTCGTCCTGCGACCAGCGCACGCCGAGGATTCCAGTGAGCCTGTCCGTGAAGTCGAACTCGTCCTGGGCAAACACCGACCAATTGGTGGATTCGAGGGTGCGACTCCCCAGGGTCGCAGCGCCAGCGGGAAAGTTGAATGGGTTGAAGCCGCCCGGCGGCGCCGTGATGATGCCGCGGCGCGCCCCCTCATTGGCGGCGACCAGGCCGTCAAAGGTATTGTTTCCGGTAAAATCGATGGAAAGATAGTACAGCCCGGCCTGCCACCGCCCTATGCCCCCATCGCCTGAAAGCCGCAGCTCCTGCGACCATTGCTTGTAATCGACGTCGTTCGAAAAATTGATCACCAGGATCGGAAAGGCATCCCCATCCTCCGTATAGAACATCTTCATGTCGGTGTAGTTCGAAATCGACTTAAATTCCAAATCCTCCGACAACTTCCAGGTGAGCTTTCCAGTCACGCCCCGGGTACGACGATCCATTCTGCCCTGATACTCGGAGTCGTGCTCGAATGGCCGCACGACCGTGCCGTCGAGCAGTCC
>JBDTUL010000494.1:0-4882 GCA_040007735.1 Gammaproteobacteria bacterium
GTTGTTCGCCGTGGAAGCTGCGGATGTGGTGCCGGGCGGGCGGCGCGTCGTCAACCGGAAGGGCGACTCGCCGGTCGTCGATTTCGGCGGCAACATGCACTATTTTCTGGCCACGGACATCGCGCAGAAGCATTACTTTCCGATCGTCGTGGATGTCGGCGCCAGTGTCGACGACAACCATGCGCCGGAAGCGCATAGCGGGGAAGAGTTCGCGTACGTCATCGAGGGCGTCATCGAATTCCGCTGCGAAGGGTACGCGCCAGCGCGCCTCGAAGCAGGGGATAGTGTCTATTTCGATGCATCGCTGAAGCATCGCTATGTCTGTGCGCAAGGCGCCGTGGCGAAGATGCTCTGCGTGTATTCCAACGCGCCGGGATTGCGTGGCTTTCACTCGTCCGGCGTTTCCGAAGGTCACTCTCGCGCCATGCAGATTTTCACCAAATCGGCCGGCAAGACGCGAGCCGCTGCGGCCCCTGAAAAATCCGCCGCCGCGCGAGCTAAACGCCGCCGCTCGTGATCGTGGCGAAGTCGCGTGCGAGCGATTGCTTCGCATCGGCCAAACCCTTGGTTTCGTCTCGAACGCGGACAGTCCGCGCCTCAGTCGCCTGGGTTTTGGCGGGGGGCGAGTTACTGAGTATTCTGCAGCTAGCGCGCCGTTTCGCGCGGCGGACTACCTGCGAAGCGACACAGCGATTGCGGCGTATATCGAGGACATGCTCGCTGGCGGTGACGCCCGAGCGGTGCCCATCGCGCTTCGCACGCTTGCCGACGCGTTGGGGGGCATGAATGCGTTGTCCGAGCGCAGCGGTCTCAGCAGGGAGACCCTGTATCGCACGCTGTCCGAAAAAGGCAATCCTCGCCTCGATACACTCGCTGCGCTGCTTGCGGCGTTCGGCTTGCGTCTGTCTGTTCGGCCGCTGCGGAAGAAGGCTTCTCGCCGCCGCGCAACGGAATCCGGGAGCGCTTCGGCGAAGAATGCCTGATCGAACTCGTGGCTGTGAGCTTAGCGCTTCCGCTTCAGCGGTCGGAAAGCAAAGCGAGTGCGCGCCGCACGGCTGGTGCCAGTGCGCGCGGGTCTGCCTTGCACACGTAGTCGGTGGCGCCAGCTGCCAGTAGCGCTTGCGCTCTGTGATCCCAGGGCGCACCTGAAAACACGATGAACGGAATCCGCGGCGCCAGCTCGCGCGCGATGGCGAGCGCAGACTCGGCATCGAACCCGGGCAGTTGCGCGTCTGAAATGATGAGAGCTGGTGCGTTCAGCAGCGCGCGTCGCAAGGCCACTTCGGTATCCACCCGCTCAACGCCGCAGTCGATGCCGTTGCTCTGAAGGTTCCGCAGCGTCAGCTCGGCATCCGCCGGCTGATCTTCGATTAGGAGCACTCGCATCGTCAGCGAGAGTAACCGAAGCCGTGCTCCTTAAAAAGGTCGGCCGAGGGTTGCTCCGCACCGGATCATCTGCCATAAACTCCACTCGATTCGACGACATCAACATCAAGAGCGCATGCGTCTACGGCCGCGGTGAAGTCAATCGCGGCCGCGGCCGGGCAACGTGCCGGTAGCAGGGAAAGGTCAATGAATTCAGTCAAGGCCGGGGCGTTTCCGCGCCCTGCAGTGCGGCTTGCGTGTGCGACAGTCGTCGCGTTGCTGGGAATGGTGTCGGTGAGCACGGCGGTTGCTGCTGCTCCGCTCTGGGTTTCCAACGCGGGGGTGGACAGCGCAACGTGCGGCGCTTCGGAGACCCCTTGCCGTTCGATCACGCAGGCCATCCGGCGGGCCGCCGCCAACGACACGATTCTCGTGCGGCCCGGGCACTACGGCGACAACAACTTCAACGGCCGGGAGGATGCGGGCGATGAAGAGGTGTCGAACAACCAGTGCATGGTGTGCATCCGCAAGCCGCTGCGCCTTCAGTCCACCAAAGGGGCGTCGCTGACCACTATCGATGCGTCCGGCGGGGGCGGCAGCATCGGGGTTCTCATCACGGCCAGTAACGTAACCTTCGGTGCGACCGGCCGCGGTTTCACCGTGACGGGCGCGCGCAACGCCGGCGTCATCGCGTACCCGGACCCGGCGACCCAGATCGCACCTCGCTCCGTAAAAGTCTCCGGGAACATCGCGTTGAAGAACGGCCAGTCGGGCTTCTCGTTTCAGGAGCTCGAAGGCAACCTCGAGGTCTCGGACAACATTGCCATGGGCAACGGCGTCCTCGAGCCGCAGTCGGCGGGGTGGGGCATCCTGATGTTTGGGTTCGGCGGCGACATCAATGCACGCATCATCGGAAACGTGGCTGTCGGTAACCGCACGGGCATGAGCATCAGTGGCCCGGGCAGCATCGAGTTCAGCGGTAACATCGTGAACAACAATGAATCCGGCCTGTCGCTGTCCGGCGCAACGTTCAGCGTCACGGACAATTCGATCGTCAACAATGCTTCGCAGGGCGCGCAGTTCTCGGGCACATTTACCAGCGTTCAGCGCAACACCGTGGCGGGCAACCGCGGCTCGGGCATCGTGGTGTTCGACGCCACGGTCGGCACCTTCCGCAGCAACAACCTCTACGGCAACGGTTCGAGCTCGATCCCGGTGTCCGGTGACCTTCGCGCCAATTGCGGGCTCGTCAACGCCACGTTCCATGCGCTGATCGCCAGCAACAATTACTGGGGCAGTCCGCAGGGCCCGGGCAGCGACCCCGCGGACGATGCGTGTGCATTCGACGGAACGCCCGCGCCGATCGTGGCGCCGATCGCGACGCAGGCGTTTCCGATTACCCCGTAGCGCGCCCGGCGAACACGATATCGACGTCCAGTCCCCCGAGTTGACCCGGTGTCGTGAGTTGAATGAGCGCTCTGTGGCGCGCGGCGATTTCGTGCGCGATGGCGAGACCCAGGCCGCTACCCTCGGCGTCCACGCCGCTCGAACGATAGAAACGATCGAACACCCGGGCCTGCTCGTGTTTCGCGATGCCGGGGCCTGAGTCGCTCACCCGAAGCACGGGTCGACCTTCGCGTATGCCGATCGACACGTCCACGCGCCCGGCGGCGGGGGAATACTTGATGGCGTTGTCCAGCAGATTGCCGACGAGTGTTTGAATCGCCTTGCTGTCGCCCACTACGGCGCACGGCTCTTCACTGGCAAGACCCAGGTCGATCGAGCGCGCATGCGCCTTGGGAAGGACCTCACTCATCGCCGCCCGCACTACATCGCCCAGTTGCAACGATTGAAACGATTCGACGGGAACTTCCGCGGTGTGACGGGCCAGCGCCAACAGCTGGCGAGCCAGGTTGATACATCTTTCGAGGCTCATGCGCACATCGGAAGTAGCCTGCGCGCGGCGCTCCTCAGACCGGGCGCGTTCCAGCATTTGAACCTGCACCTGCAGCGCCGTTAACGGTGTGAGCAACTCGTGAGTCGCATCCGCTACGAAGACCTGTTGTGCGTTCAGCGCCGCCTGCAGGCGTGCCAGCAATTCATTGATGGCAGTTGCCATCGGCAGCAGTTCGGCAGGCAACGCGTGCAACGGCACGCTTTCGAGCGCGCGGGGTGAGCGCGCATCCAGTTCCTGCGCGAAGCGGGTGAGCGGCCGCAGCCCTCGTTTCACCAGGAACAACACCGCCGCGACGACCACCGGCACCAATAGCAGCAGGGGAAAGCCGATTCTTGAGGCGATTTCGTTGCTGGCTTCCACCCGAACACGAATGGGCTGCGCGACCTGAATGGTGTGTTCGCCGGCCACGCGAACATAGAGGCGCCAGCGCTCGCCTTCGATCGCCTTGGTGGAGAACCCCGGTTTCTGCGTGCGCTCGAGCGGAACCTGCTTGCGAGAATAATAGGCAGGCGTCGCCGCAGCGCCGTCCCACATGGCGATGACCAGGTCGAGCCTCGGGTCGTCCTCCTGCCCACTGGCCTCGAGAAGTTCGCGGCCCGACAAAGAGGGTACTGAGGATGCAGCCTGCTCGAGCTGCGCATCGAACAGCTCATTGATCTCGTCGCGCAACTCATGAAGCACGGCGAACACCGCTACGGCAATCAACAGCACGATGGCGGGCGACAGCGTCCACAGCAACGTCTTGCGAATCGACGTCATGGCCCGCTGATCACCGCATAGCCCACACCTCTGACCGTAATGATGTAGTCCGCCCCGAGACGCTTGCGCAAGGAATGAACGAACACCTCGATCGTGTTGCTCTCGATCTCTTCGCCCCAGGAGTACAGCTTCTCTCGCAACTGATCTCGCGAGAGCACCGCGCCCGGATTTTCGAGCAGCGCATGCAACAGATGAAACTCCCGCGCCGGCAGCGAGATGTCCTGCCCACCCACGGTGACGCGGTACGTAACGGGGTTCAGCACCACCCCCCGGTGGGTGATGACGCTATCGGCGCGGCCGCTGCCCCGGCGGAGCAGGGCTCGAATGCGAGCACTCAGCTCATTCAGGTCGAATGGTTTGACGAGGTAGTCGTCCGCCCCCGCATCGAGCCCTGCGACGCGTGAGGTGGGGGCGTCGCGGGCGCTCAGGATCAGGACGGGCACCTTGCTCTGGCGGGCCCGCACTTCTCGGAGCACATCCATGCCATCCATCTGCGGCAGGCCCAGATCGAGGATCACGAGGTCGTGCACCCCGGTGGCCACCTGTTCCAGGGCGGACTTCCCATCGCGCACCCAATCCACCGCATAGCCTTCGTCCTGCAGCACGTCCTGGACGCCGCTGCCGATCAGGCGATCATCTTCGACCAGTAACAGCCTCATGGACGGGTGCCGGGAACGGCGCGGGTTGCGTGATGAGCAAGCATGCAGGCGACACCTTAACGCTACATTAAGAGTCCTGCCCGCAAAGGCGCTGGCATCGCCGCCGGCTTAAGATTGCCTTAAGGTTGTCCCCGCAGTATCC
>JBDTUL010000495.1:0-4879 GCA_040007735.1 Gammaproteobacteria bacterium
TCTTGAGGAGCAGGGGGTCAATCTCGTGCGCCAGACACTGACCAAACTCGGCAAGCTGGAGTCGCCATGAACACTGCCACTACCCGGCCCCGCATACTCGGAGTCGACCACATTCTCGTTGATCTGCCTGACCCAGCGGGGCGGCAGATGCAGCTTCACTTGAAGTTGAAGATGTCCTCCTCCTTCGGACGATCCATGCCCTGCTCGAAGTACTTCTCCCACATCTGCGCCCAGGGCCGGCCGTACATATCGGGGACTTCGAATTCGATCGTCTCGCCGGCGACGACCGGGGTGGCGTGGCCCTTCACGGGGTAGATCGTCGGAATGCATTCGATGTACTCGATCGGATTCCCGGTTTCGAAACCGCCGAGCCGCGTGTAGTTACGCACCATGCGGATCGGCTCCACCAGAGCTTCCGGATCGTAGAACACGGCCTCGTGGTTCAGCGCCGTCACGTTGCCTTTGGCGTCGCGAACAGGCGTGTAGATCTCGATCGTCTGCATCTTGTTAGAGAACTCGAATGCACCATGTGCCGCCCAGCCCTGGATGTTGGAGGTCCAGGTGATGAGCGCGTCGTGATCCCAGAAGCCGATCGTCTCACCGTACCAGCGCGGCACGTCGGCACCCATTCGCGGCACGGCGCCGTCCATGCGGAACTGACGGCCGATGTGGATGTTGGTGACGAAGTTATCGGCGACGCCCGCCGTCATCTGCACGAGGGTGGGCGTCACGATGAAGGTTTGCGGGAACTGAATCGAGAACGCGTACCAGCGCCGCATGAAACCTTCCGGCCAGCAGTACTGTGAAGGCCATTGTGCCGCGTTGGTGTTTCCCTGGTGATAGGCGTCTTGCACCATGCGTTTCTGGTATTCCGGCGTCAGCACCGACAGCACGGTGGGGAACTGCACCGACAGCATCAGCGTGTACCAGTTCTCGAAGATGGGACCGGGAGCGTATCGACCGCTGAGCTCGCCCGGCACTGTCTTGTAAGTGTGCTGTGTGGGTCCGCCACGTTTGCGAGTCTCTGCCATCAGCGCTTCGTAATGCGCCTGCGCCGTCTTGAACCCATAGGGACTGACGATTGCCTTGCGCGGATAGTCCCGCTCGCAATATCCCCAGGCGGCCGAACGCGGCGGATCTTTGCCGATGGTCCCCGGGAAGATGGCGCCCCGTTGCATCTCCAGCCCTTCGGGGCTGTTGCAACGGAAGTAACGAGGGTCCTTCCAAAGCTCGCGGTCCTTGTAGAAGTCCTTGGATGTGAAGATGTCGATGGGCAGCGGCTGTACCCCCGGCGGCGCGGCTCCGTTATACGCAGACCCGACTTCGAGCAGATCGCCCGGGTCGGTGCTGCCTCGCGCAGTACCCGGCATCGGCAATCTCATGGGGCCGACGAACGGGAATTGACGGAATTCCTGCCCGATCTGCTGCTTCTGGGCAGCCGAGAGCGGGGTGCCAAAGGGAGGCATCGACATGTGCGGCAGTGACGGTGTGAGCGGCGCACCGCGACCGACGCTTTTGAAGCCGGGGTCCACTACCTGCTGGGCTTGCGTGCCGCCACTTATGCAGAGGGCAGCCCAGGCGACCGCGACCGTCGTCCATGTCGTACGCCAGCGAGGTGCCGGGCTCGCGACCGATTCATTCAACGCCATGGAACGCTCCCCTGTGACCCAAGATGCCTCGCACTTGCGGTTTTGAGCATAGTCGCTTTCCATCGGCGCGGAGGCGAACGCGCACCTGCGTCCAAACGTTGGTTTAGCGCCCGGATTCCACTGCGGCCCGTCCTGCCGCGAGTTTTCTGCGGAGCCCCGGGAGCGCGGTAAGATGCACCTCTTTTCGGCACATTCGGACCGGCTCAGCGATGTTTTGGAAGGCTTCAGCCGTGTTGCATGTCGGCGCCGTGGCGGCAACCGTTGCCGCGCCGGAGCTGTGGCCGTGGTCGCTCGGCGCGGTCGCGGCGAATCACGCCGCCATCACGGCCGCGGGTCTGTGGCCCCGAAGCTCGCTGCTGGGTCCGAACTGGACAAGGCTTCCGCACGAGGCGGCGGCTCGCGGCATCGTTGCAATGTCCATCGATGATGGGCCAGAGCCCGCCACTACGCCGCGTGTGCTCGACATTCTGGACGAGCACGGTGCGAAGGCAACGTTCTTCTGCATAGGCGAGCGAGTGGAGCAGCACTCATCGCTGGCGCGTGAGATCGTCAGGCGCGGCCATGCCATCGAGAATCACAGCTATCGCCATCCATATCATTTTTCGCTGCTCGGTCCACGAAGGATGGCGCAGGAAGTGTTGCGAGCGCAGGACGCGATCATCGCGGTGACGGGCGAGCGGCCGCGTTTCTTTCGCGCGCCGGCCGGATTGCGGAACCCATTCCTCGAGCCGGTGCTGAGGCGTCTCGATCTGCGGTTGGCGAGTTGGACACGACGCGGCTTCGATACGGTCAACGGCGATGCGGATAAGGTATTCCGCCGCCTCGCGCGTAATCTTTCGGGCGGCGACATCCTGCTCCTGCACGACGGTAACGCGGCGAAAGATGAGTCCGGAGAACCCGTCATCTATCAGGCACTGCCGCGCGTGCTCGAGGCGCTGAAAGCTCGCGGGCTCGCTACTGCTCTGATGCGCTCGGCGCTGACGCAGCCTTCCGGGACCTGAAGTCAGCGCGAAGCCAAAGGTGTGAACCGACTCTAGTGCGTGGAGTCGCCGCCCCGCGTGCCTTCAGTGTGCGCGAGATGCTCCGAAAACCCTGGCACTGCCTCACTGAGAACGTCCTTGAACTTCGTGGCCGCTACGCCAACCAGGGCGCTCTTGATCTCGTCCCATTTCTCCAGTGCTTCGTGTTTCGCGGGGGTCATCGTAGAGCGAGACGTATCTGAAAACGGCTCGGTGGGAGACGATGGTCTCGGGCCGGGCTCCTTGCGGCTCCCTAACATCGATGACAGCAAGATGCCCCCGCCGAAAGCGGCGGCGATCATCGTACCGGTATGACGTTTGAAGTAATGCCGCCAATTCGTCGCGGACTTAACCCGATTCTCCAATTCCTGGAGATTCGAGTTGAGGTCCTCGCGTGTGGTTTCGATGTGATCTTCTATCTGGTCAGTTGTTTGGCCCACTCGACGTTCTCCTTCAGGCTGGCAGCGGTTTTTGGGGCGGGCTGCACTGTCTTGAATTGCTTGATTCCAACGGCAAGCGCCACGCCGGCTACGATGGCGATTCCTATCGCAACGATGAGTGCCGCCGCCCATTCAGGCATGACGCGGCTGAGGGCGTACACCGCGGCCAGCAATAGAAAGAGAGCACTGAAGACGGCGGCAACGACCCCGACTCCAACCAGCACTCCCGCTGATCGAGCCTTTGCCAGCTCTTCGCCGACTTCCGTTCTCGCCAGGCGCACTTCGGACCGGACGATGTCCTGGATGTTACTTACGATGTCCTGCAGAACGACTGCGATCGAGCGATCACCAGGAGGCATGTCATTTCTCCACGCTAATTGCGCGTGAATGTTCGCGCGACCAGGAATCCGAGAACCGCCGCCGTCAGCAGCGCCGGTCCGGGATTGTTTTTCACCAGCTTCTGCACGTCGGTCAACATGCTCTTCAGGTCGTTTTCACGAATGTAATCAGCGCTCGCACCCAAGGCATCTGCGGCAGTGTGGGCAGCACTGGTGACCTTCTCGCCGCCGGGAATCTTGTCCGCCTGCTCGTGTAGAGCACTGGCAGCCGAATCAAGCCCGCCAGCCGCGGCGCCTCGCTTCTCGTCGATCTTGTCGGCGGCCTTTTGACCGAAACCTGCGGCTGTCGCCTGAGCCTGAGAAGGAACACTACCGCCCAAAGGGGCCGCGCCGGGTGAATTCGCATTAGGTGTTTGCATTTGAGTACCCAGTAGTCGGATTGGTTTGAGAGGGGATCCGATCATGTGATTCGACTACCTCGCGCGCAATCGGTTGACGACGCGCGCAGGTGTGGGATGGCTCCTACGAGCAGAGTTCAGCGCTTCGATTTCGAGACATGCTGATGCTTGGGCGGAGCGCAGCCTTCAGCGAGCGCTGCCGCGGCGGATCAGATTGACGATGGCGAGCAGAATGATCGCGCCGACGAGGGATACCAGCAGGGCGGGCAAACTGAAATTCCCCTGATTGATGGTGGATATACCGACCAGGGGCGCAATGAACCATCCGGCGAGTAGCGCGCCGACGATGCCCACCACTACGTTCAGAAGCGCGCCCTGCTGAGCGTTCGTTTTCATGATCATGCTCGCGACCCAGCCGACGAGGCCACCGACGATCAGCCAGATAATTAAGTTCATCTCAGTGCTCCGTCAGATAAAAACGTTTGTAAGCGGGCGCTACAGGTGAGCGGTCATCATTGCCCGCTGCTTGCAGCAAGAGATGTGCCGTGATTGAGAGCCGAACCTGCCGATGGCGGTGACTCTGAGAATCAGGGTCACCCGCTGCTCGACTCGGTAGTGGGGGGATTCTCAGAATCTGCTGCGGGCGCGCCCGTCGTTGCGCGAGAGAGGCCCTGCAGAGCCTCCGTCAGAACCCCCCGGAGCTCTGCAACCGCGCGATCAGACTCTTCCAGCTCGCCTTCGAAACAGCGGAGGCGTTCTGCCGCCAGATTCAGCTGTTCGAGTGCCCGGGCGGCGTTGTCTGCGCTTGCCAGACCTTGGCAGTACCGCTGTGCCTGTTCTACCTGTGCGATGGCTACGTCGATTTCTTCTCTGGGGACGGTGCAACGCGCCCCGGTTTCGCGAGCGCGGTTGATGGCCAGGTAGAGCCGATCGAAAACGGAGGTAAGCATTGCGATCCGCAGTCACTGAAGCAGCAACGGCGCCCGGGCTCGAGCCCTGACGCTATTACGCTGTATATGGGAGTATAGGTCTCAT
>JBDTUL010000496.1:0-4874 GCA_040007735.1 Gammaproteobacteria bacterium
CACGAGTTGCGGAAAGCCCTGCGAAACCAGGCCGAAGTAGCCAGCATCCACACGCGTGCCCATGCACGGGAACACCACTATGCGCGTGCGCCCCGATGCCGGCGGTATGTTGTTCCCGCACGCGCCCTCGAATGACACGAGCGGAACCTGCCGGCCGTTCCAGGGCACCGTGCCCACGTACCACGGCGGCGCACCCGTCATTTCCGACGGTGTGACGAAGCCGATAACCTCGGCGACACAGGCGCGCGGAATGATCAGCCGCCCGTCGACGAGCGGAATCAGCAGGCTGTAAATCTCAGTGACACGTTCGGCCATGGCCGCTCTATTTCC
The DNA here is from genome assembly GCA_040007735.1 of Gammaproteobacteria bacterium. GTDB lineage: Bacteria > Pseudomonadota > Gammaproteobacteria > Steroidobacterales > Steroidobacteraceae > JADGHX01. The sequence goes on from JBDTUL010000496.1 coordinate 331, forward strand.
TCAACCGCGCGCTTCGCCGACTTCGGCGAGCCGGCGCGAGCCTTGAATCGTGCGATGGCGCTCGACCAGCGGCCCGATCGCATCGAGAAGCTGCGCTTCCTGATACGGCTTGCCGAGGTAGTCGTTCACGCCCAGTTCGATGGCGCGGGCGCGATGTTTCTCGCCTACGCGTGAAGTGATCATGATGATGGGGACATTCGCGAGCCGCGGGTCATTGCGGACGTGAGCTGCGACCTCGTAGCCATCCATGCGCGGCATCTCGATGTCGAGCAGGATGATGTCGGGCACGTTGTCCTGCAGCTGCGCGACCGCATCCAGTCCGTCGCGCGCCGTGAGCACGCGCATGCCGTTGCGTTCGAGCAGCCGCTGCGTAACGCGGCGGACGGTGATGGAATCGTCCACCACCATGACGAAGGTGCGGCGATCGGTCTTCTCGCGCTGAACCGGCTGTGCCCGCCCGCGCCATTCGGCCCGAACCAGCGCGCCGATGTCGAGAATGACGACGATGCGGCCGTCGCCCAGAATGGTGGCGCCGGAGATGCCGCGAATGGCGGAAACCTGCGGCCCAACCGACTTCACCACGATCTCGCGGCTACCCACGAGCTCGTCCGCGATGAGGCCGGTGGAATGTTCGCCCGCGCGCACGAGCACCACCGGAATGGTGACATCCTGCTCCGGCAGCGGCGCGGCCTCGAGGCCCACGAACAACGCGAGATTCTGGAAGCGATACTTCTGGCCGTTGTAGTCGAAAGTGGGCTGGTCGCGGCCGAGGTGGCTCGTGACTTCCGTCTTCGACAAGCGCAGCACGCCTTCCACGGTGGGAAGCGGCAGCGCGTAGTACTCATCGCCGGTACGCACGACCAGCGCATGGCTGATGGCGAGCGTGAACGGCAAGCGAATGGTGAACGTGGAGCCTTCGCCCGCTCGCGTCTCCATGTGGAGCGCGCCGCCCAGACGTTTGATCTCCGTGGCCACCACGTCCATGCCCACGCCGCGGCCGGCCTGCTGGGTGATGGTGCCCGCGGTGGAGAAGCCGGGCTCGAGGATGAGCTGCATGGCGTCTTCATCGCTCAGCGCCGCACCTTCCGGAACCATGCCCAAGGACAACGCCTTGTCGCGAATGGCCTTGAGGTTCATGCCCGCGCCATCGTCCGAGAGGCGCACCATGACTTCGGCGCCTTCGCGATGCAGTTCGAGCTTGATGCGGCCCGTGTCCGACTTGCCGCGAGCGATGCGCTCTTCAGGCTTCTCGATGCCGTGGACTACCGAGTTGCGCAGCATGTGCTCGAACGGGGGCAGCATGCGCTCGAGCACCTGCCGGTCGAGTTCGCCGGCGGCGCCCTCGACGATCAACTCCGCTCGCTTGCCCGTGTCCGCGGCGGCCTGGCGCACGATGCGCGCGAGGCGCTGAACATGTCGCTGGAACGGAACCATGCGCGTGCGCATGAGGCCGTTCTGCAGTTCCGTAATCGTGCGGGCCTGCTGTTGGAGAAGGTTCTGCGTGTCCTGCGCGAGCGTGTCGAGCAGGCCCTGGATGCTCTGCACGTCGTTCGCTGTTTCAGCAAGCGCGCGTGAGAACTGCTGGATAGATGAGTAGCGGTCGAGCTCGAGCGGGTCGAAGTCGCTGCGATGCCCGGGGCCGCCCTCTTCCTCGTGACGATGGAGAATCTGAGCTTCGGTCTCGATCTCGAGCTTGCGGAGCTGTTCCTTCAAGCGCGTGACCGTGCGCGACAGCTCGGCGAGGTTGAAATCGATCGAACCCATCTGCTGCTCGAGCCGGGCGCGAGCGATGCTCACTTCGCCGGCCGTGTTCAGCAGCGTGTCGAGCAACTCCGCGTCGACGCGGGCCATCTCGGGGCGATCTGTCGACGGCGCAACAGGCTCACGGCCTGGCGGAACTGGCAGCGGCGGAGCGAGGTGATCGTCTCCGTCGGCACCCTTCGGCACCGGATAAAGAGAACGGGTGGTCGTGGGCGCCAGCGCGCGGCGCTCGACGAACGCGGGAACAACGGGCTCTTCCACCTTCGGCGGCGGAGCAAGCGGTTCCACTTCAGCGACAGGCGGAGCGGCTTCCTCGACCGCCGGAGGCTCAAAGGCCGCAGGCGCTTCGCTCAGGCGTTCCACGAAAGCCGGCACGGGCTCGCTGAAGGCCATGCCTTCGACGGCGCCACCGGGCGGCAGGGCCGGGATGGCGGAAATGATATTCGCGGACAGCGGCGCAGCCGTGATGTCGTGGAATTCTGTCGCAGCGGGCTCGAGCACCGGTGCCGGGTCCAATTCGACCTCGGGCACGAACGGCTCTGCGGCGGCGATCTCCGCGTCGTCGCTTAGCACGATGTCCTGCGGCGGCGGCGGCTCGGATTCCCTCGCCCACTCCGGCATGTGCGGCGCGTCCATTTCGGCGCCCGCGGCTTCGACCCAGGAGATCGGGGCTTCAATAGTCACATCGCCGCTCAAATCCAGCTCACCATCGACGGGTCGCTGTTCGGACTCCCACGCGGCGAGCTCGCTCGGCGCTTCAGGCTCTGCGGGCGCGGGCGATTCGAACGAAGGCGCGGCGTACTCGACAATCGGGGGGGCTGGTTCGAACACCGGCGGCGCAACGATCGGAGGCGGCGGGGGAGCCGACACCACAGCGGCCTGCGGTGCTTCCGGCTTCGACAACGAGAGAATGCGGGCAATGAGTGAGCGCGCGTGCGCGACGGGGTGACCCGCGGCGATGGACTCACGCATGCGAGCCAGCTCATCGAGACAGCCCTGGAGAACGGAGAACATCCGGTCGTCCGCGGGCACGATGCCGTTGTCCACCTGCATGACGAGCGTTTCGATCTCGTGGCTCAGGTCGCCCATCGGCACGATGCCAGCCATGCGCGCGCCACCCTTCAGGGTGTGCATGGGGCGCTTGAGCGCGGATCGGGCGTCTGCGCTGGCCGGGTCATGGCGCCAGTCGGCCAGCGCCTGCTCGGACACTTCGAGGAGTTCGGTGGCCTCATCCGTGAAGATGGCCGCCACTTCAGGATCGAAATCGGTGTGCAGAACGGGCGGCTCATCGGCATCGACAACTGAGGGCGCGCCGCTGCTATCGCTATTGCCAATGCCATTGCCGGCGGAAATATCCACGGCATCGGAAGGCTCGCTGCCGCCCGGGCGGAACGTGGCGGCTTCGAGAACCACCGACTCCACATGCTCGGACTCGGAGCTCTCCAGCTGGACGCTATCTTCGGACAGGATCACGGATTCGACCGTGCCTGACTCGAACCCCATCTGTTCCGGCGATTCCAGCGTGATGTCTTCGGTAGGACCGGGCACGCCCTGATCGGCTTCGGCGGCAGCATCGTCCGCTACGTCATCTGACGTGCGCCCGGCATCCGCGTGGGCCGCAGCTTCGGCCGCCGCACGAGCCGCATCGGCCATACGCACGTCGAGCGCGGCTTCCGCTTGCAGGATGCGGAGGCGCAACCCCTCGTGCGTCATGAAGTAGCCCGTGGATTCGTCCAGGTGCGTGGCGACCGATTCCATCGCCGTCATGCAATCCGCCAGCACGTCCAGGTCGGGGGTGCTGATGCCGACGCCGCTGTTGAATGCTTTGCGCAGCCAGTGATCGAGAGGCTCCGCCAAGCGAATGCCGTGTCGGGCTTCGGCCATCTTCGAGCTACCGGAGAGCGTGTGGCACGCGCGGTAGAGATCTTCGGTCAGCGAGTGCGGGCCGGGCTGGTTGCGCTCCCGCTCGACGTAGTTGCGGACCACCGCTACGTGAGCGGCGGTCTCGCGGGAATAGATGTCGCGCAGCAGGTCATCCGACCCGAGCTGCGTGGAAACCGGCGGTTCAGCCTTTGTGGGCGCCGCGACCGGCTCGGTCACGAACGGCGCCGGAGAAAGGGTTTTTTTTTCGGCCGTGGCGTCTTCAGCCGGAGCCTGTCGCGCCTGCTGTTGTTGATGTGGCGGCTTGGCCGAGGCGAGGCTGTGCGCGCGGGCCACGATGTCAGCCGTATTCGCCGTGACCGGCCGGCCCGACTCGAGCTGATCGATGAGCTGCGGCAAAGCCGCCACCGCATCACGCAGCGCGCTGAGAATCTGCGGCGAGCGCGTGAGCGTGTTGTCCAGCAGCCGGTTCAGCAAGTTCTCGATAGCCCAGGCGAATTCGCTGAGGTCGCGCGCGCCGACCATCCGCCCGCTGCCCTTGAGCGTGTGGAAGGAGCGCCGCATGGTGATCAGGCCTTCCTGCTCGAGCGGGTTCTGCTCCCAGGCGGGGAAGTGGCGCTGAATCTTCGTGAGTTCTTCGCGAGCCTCTTCGATGAAGAGCGCGAGCAGCTCCGGATCCGCTTCGACGATCGGCACCTGTGTCTGCCGCGCGCCCAGCGTGGGCGGCGAGAGCCCGACGTCCGTGGTCGAGAATTCGTCACCGGTAGAGCCGGCCGTGGGTATCTGAAGCGTGCGCGCGAATGCAGACGGGTCCAGAGGCGCCACAGTAGGCACTGAGGGCGGCGCTTCGGTCTCGAGCAACTGCAGGCACGTGTGCGCGTTGTCGAGCATGTACCAGGGGT
>JBDTUL010000497.1:0-4871 GCA_040007735.1 Gammaproteobacteria bacterium
GCCAGTCCACCATCAACTTCCTTTGCGGATGAGGCGCGCCCGGACGAACGGTCGTCCCGAACACAAAGTCCGTCCAGCCGAGCACATCATCGCAGAGCTCCTTTGTTCCACAAGTCCCAGCGCTCGAATACCTCCTCCTCAAAGAGGCTCTGCGCGGCGTCATTGCGCGCGCGCCTGAAGTTTGGAACTTCCCACTCGCGACTGAAGCACTCACAGATCTCCCACAGGACGCACGTCATGCGGGCGCTGATGGGTGCCCGTCGAGACACCCGGCCGCAATAGGTGCATTCGCGACCTTTCGCGTTATCGCGAATCAGCCGCTTCAGTGCCGGGTCGCCGAAGCAGTTCGGACACACAAACTTACCGTGAAATGAGTGCCAGCTCGGCTCGGGATTCAGTGGCATCTCAGACACTTTCCCTCGCTTCATCACGCAGGTTGGCCGCTGATGGCACATCGGCGCTCCTTTTCGGTGAGCACTCGATGGCGGTGCGCGGAAAACGTTCTGATGAAATCATTGAGTAGGCTCACTCCCCAGTATCCGTTCTATTCCGTTGCGACCCACGCCTCGGTGCCGCTGCCGTACCGAATTGCACGCGGCCTGCTCGATCCGATGCACGCCATTGCCTGGATGCGCCTTATGTAGACGCCTTGGCCCCGATTTCGCACGCGCAGCTTTTTGCCTGTATTGTAGGGCGCAAATAACTCAAACTGCGGAAACTCATCCGCGGCCACCGGGGACTCGGACAAGGACTCGCCCAGATGCAAGCGCAAGGCGCGCGTCTCGATTTTTCATTCGTGGAAGACCTCGCCCGAGCAGCAGCCCGGGGCCGCACGAATCTCGCTACACACCTGCAATCCCGAAACGTTGACCGCATCGGGCCACTCCTTGAGTTACTGGGATTTCAACGTGCGGGCCTTCTGCCGTCTGTCTTGCCCGCAGATCCCGAATGCCGAGCCCTCGAAGCCGCCCAAACGCGACAGAACGCTGGTCGAGGCGCCTATGGCACGTCCACGAATGCGCAATTCGGTTTCATCACCACCAGCCGTAACGCGGATCCTAGCGGAACACTCGACGAACAGCTTCATTGGGATGGTTTTTGCCAAAGCGCGCAACGCGCCGCACAGATCTGCCTGCCGAAGGCAACCGCGCAGGGGCTGATCGGCGCGATGCGCGAGATCGAGGAAAACGTCCATGTTCACAGCGAACGCGCTCATGACGGGGTTGTCGGCTTTCGCGGGACCGCATCAGATTTCGAGTTCGTTGTCGCCGACAGCGGGATCGGCATTCTGCAGAGTCTTCGCAAGTCTCCCGACTACGAAAATCTCACGGACAGTGGCGCAGCAATCGCCATCGCCCTAACGGATGGGCAATCTCGGCTCCGCCACATCAACCCGCAGCACGGTTCAGGCTTCCGCGAGCTTTTCGTCGGACTTGCAAACCTCAACGGCGAGCTGCGGTTTCGCAGTGGCGATCATGCCTACGTGATCGACGGCTCTTCACTCGACGTCATCTCAGGTTCCCCTCATCAACAACAAGACCTGCGGGGATTTGTTGCGAGCGTGGTCTGCCGCCTCAGGCCGACTTCGGAATCTCGCTGAGGCGGGACTGCACTGGCGCGCTCGCGAGAATACGCGAGACGTATTCTTCGACGGCTCGGATGTTGAAGTCGAACAGCTCATCTAGCGGGGCTCCTTCAGGAGTGGGCGCCGACTCCCAATTGAGCTGCGACGGCATGACGAGCGCGCGCTGGCGATGCTGCGTTTTCATGAATATCTGCGTATCGATCAGCATCACTCGCGCGAACGCTGCGCCTAACGCCGGCAATTCATTGATGCCTCCGCGAACCAGTAGATGCAGGGGTCGCGCGACCTTTGCCGCCAAACTCTCGAGTTGCGAGACGTGCCATCCGATGCGGTTCTTGAAGCCTGCGCCGGTGCCGAACTCGAACGCGACGTGGGTGATTTCGGCGTGCTGCAAAAGAAACTCGGTCCAGCGGTCATAGTCACGTTCGGTACGAGCATTGAGGTGCAGAGCGCACGCCATTCCGGTGCGCTGGATCTCGGACCAAACCACTGCGATCCGCTTCATGTTGAAAAGATTGTCGAGTCGCGGCACGTCACCAAACAGGCTGTAGTTGGGCGAGGTAATGAGCTCGATGCCCAGTTGAGCCAGTACCTGCGTGACTTGCTCGGGATTTTCCAGCCTCCACCAGCGCTCGATCGCCGGATCATGATCAGTTCCGCTCAGGATAATGCGAGTGGTGTCGGCGAGCTGAAAGTGCTCGAGCATCTCGCGGCGGCTATCGAATTTGAGTGAGCCATCGGCCTTGTTGATGAACTCATACAGCGACAAGGCGACGACCTCAGATGCCGGCGCGCGAGCGCGTGTCCCGCTGTGATAGAACATCGGCACGACGTGAGGCAGCGATCGCACCGCGATGCAGGCCGCCGGCGGCACGCGGTCCAGTTCCAAGCCGCCGATTTCATGAATACGAGCAACTTGATGCGGGGCGTTGCGCGGACAGACGTTGTCGCATCGGGCCGGATCTTCGCAGCGACAGAATGCCAGGCAATCGTAGATGCCGGCGCCGACGTTCAATCCACCGCAGGATTCCTGATAGAAGCACTGCTGGCAGCCGAGGCAGGACGTCAATGCCGTACCGTCGTGCCACAAGCTCGAACTGACGCTGAACCCGTATTTCTCCGGCGGGTGCTTCTTATTTGACTTCGACATCTGCCGTCCCACTGAACTCGTTGAACTGCCTGCAACTACCCAGGGCCTGGTTCCCCATGTTACGGATGGCGTGAACGAGATCCGCCGGCGGGCGCTCAACAATCCCGATACAGGTCATCTCGCGCACCACCATCAACTTCTCGTCGCGCAGATGAACGGTCACACTCGAGCCGGGCGTAACGACAACGCCATCGTTGAGTTGCGCAATCACGGAGCGCGCTCCGCAGGCGGGGTGACGCGTGAAGAGTGTGGGATTGGCCAAGTCCGCCCTACCCCGATTCCACGCCTTCTTCGAGCTGCGTGCGGTGCGGCGAATGAAATCAAGTCCCATACTTCAAACCCTCCAGGGTGGGACGGAAGCGCTTGTTCCGGCCACTGGTGACTTCGATGATGAGGCCCTTCGCGACGAGGGCGTTGAGGCGGTTATTCCATGCCGACGGGGTGACCTCTTCCGGCACATACTTGGCAAGCCCCGGCGCGTCGGTTTCGCCCAGCTCGACAACGCCCTTGAAGGCAAGGCGCTGTTTACCGTCGATGACGCCCAAGATCGACACGTTGCTCAACCGGTTTTCCGAGTCGAGATCGCACGCAAAGTAGGCATCAGAGCGATCGCTCAGCCAGCTCTCGAACTCTTCGCGAACGCGAGGGTTCATGTTCGCTGCCACGGGGTAGAGCATCGGCCAATGAGCACGCGCATGGTTTCGGTACGCGACGATGCTCTCCCTGAGAAAGCTACCCGTCGCGACCGTCGCGTCGTTGAAATCGAGGAAGCAGATCTCGGGGCTCGTGGGCACGACCGTTCGACTCACCAGGTCAGCGAAGAAGCGCTGGCCCTCAAGAGCGCCCGCCAGAATCCCGTCCGAGCGCGAGGCATCGAGGGTCAGGCGCATCTCATAATATTCACGTTATCCATGTGAAGATCATGAAGGAAGCTCCAGGCTCCGTCAACCGCTCCGTACAAACAAGGCATCGGGCCCAGGCTCGACGGCGGTGGGCCGGCAGCCCGCGCCGTAACCTTGAGGATGTTAAAGGATTTGAAGTTGTCAGATATATCTGTAAACTTCTGACAGCGGAGAAAGAACCTATGTCGACTCTAAGCAACCAGATCCTCAAGCAAGCTACCGAACGGGCGGAGGGCACCCCTCTATGCGCGAAGGAATTGCTTCATCTGGGAAGACGTGCGGCTGTCGATCAAGCGCTTTCGCGTCTGGTGCGGGAAGGCAAGCTCATGCGAAGTGGGCGAGGTCTGTATGTGCTTCCCGTCGAGAGTCGCTTTGGTACACGTGCCCCCTCGGCTGAGAAAGTTGTTTTAGAGGTCGCCAAGGTCCGTGGGGAGACGGTTGCTTCAAGTGGGGCAACTGCCGCTAACGCATTGGGCCTTACAACCCAGGTACCTGTGCGCTTGATTTATTTGACGTCCGGCCCCAGCCGCCAGATCAAGCTCGGTGCGCAGACTGTAGAGATGAAACACGCACCACGATGGCAATTGATCAAAGCGGGTGAAACTGCTGGCGAAGCAGTTCGTGCACTGGCTTGGCTTGGACCCTTACAAGCTCAACAAGGCTTGGCGAAGTTAAAGCACACACTTCCCAAAGCGGTGCTCGAGCAAATTGTGGAATCTCGAGCTGCACTTCCTGAGTGGTTGGCCAGAACTGTCAGTTCCGAGCTCGTTGCGAATGGCTGAGGCATTCCTCAGCCTGTCGCCGACGGACCGGCGTGAAGTGCTCGAGGTCGTAGCCTCTACCTCCGGACGACCTACGCACGTCATCGAAAAAGACATTTGGGTGGTTTGGACACTCTCTGTTCTCTTTGAATCTTCGTTCGGAAAACATCTCGTCTTCAAGGGCGGCACTTCGCTATCCAAGGCCTATAAGGCCATTCGCCGTTTCTCGGAGGATGTCGACGTCACTTACGACATCCGAGCGTTTGCTCCGGACTTGGTGCAAGGCGCTGGCGAAGAAGCCCTACCGCCGACTAACAGCCAAGAGAAGAAGTGGACCAAGGCCATTCGGAAGCGACTTCCGGCGTGGGTGGCTGAGACTGCCCTTCCCTACATGCAAGCTCGCCTGGCTGCTTCCGGATGCGCGGGGCAAGTACGCGCCGACGGAAGTAATCTTTATATCGAGTACGAACCCA
>JBDTUL010000498.1:0-4844 GCA_040007735.1 Gammaproteobacteria bacterium
ATCGAATATTTGGAAGCCAACCGGCCGTCGGCAAGCGACATCAACCCGTGGTTGCGATCCCTGTCGGCTGAGACGCCTGCGGCGCCCGTGGCCGAAGAGACTGTGGAGGCAGCGGCAACGCCCACTCCCGGAAACACCGCTCCGCCCCTGCTCTGACACGATCAGCGTCGAACAGCAGCCGGCGATGAGTCCGCCGCCGCCATAGCAGCCTGCGCGGCCCCCGATGAGGCCAATCACCTGACTTCCCGCTGCGCGCGCGTCGACGAGCGCGCGCATGATCTCGGCGATGGCCAGCTCTCCGGCGTTGGCTTCCTGCAGCCGCACGCCCCCTGTATCGAAAAGGATCACGACATCGTGCGTCAGCGTCTGTGCCGCGCGCAATAACCCACAAAGCTTCGCGCCGTGCACTTCGCCGATGGCGCCGCCCATGAAGCGGCCCTCCTGCGCGGCGATCAGAATCGGCCGGCCGCCGAGCACCGCGCGGCCGACGATCATGCCGTCGTCGAGCTGCACCGGCAGGTCGAACAGGGCCAGGTGCGGGCTCACCTGCCGCTCTTCGGGGCCGACGATCTCGTGGAAGGTGCCGCTATCGACGAGTGAGTCGATGCGCTGACGGGCACTCGCCTCGTACCAACTCAGGGTTGCGCGCTGGAGGCTGCGCGCGCTCATGCGCTCTCATCCTCGATCAGGCGCACGCCTTGGGCGAGCCGCAGCGCCACCGTGTCGGGACGCGCACCGCCATCATTGATCGAAATGCGCAGCCCTCCGGCGCGACGTCGCGCGACAAAATCCGCGAACACCGCTTCCCATACCGCGCCGAAGCCGTGCACCGGAGTTGCGATCTCGACGGTGCAGACGTCGGCTGCCAGCGCGCGCTCGAGCAGCACTTCGAGATTGCCGGAAGCGACGACGCCGACGATCGCCTGCCGCCGGGAGCCGCTCGCGGCATGCGAAGCCGCAAGGCGGTATGCCAACTTTTCCATGCCGTGCTCCCGTCTTTCACCAATTGCGAAACTTGCTGGGGGGTTGATACAGCCCGCCCGAGGCCAGCAGCAGATCTTTCATCGACCGCGCAGCCAGCAGGCTCCGGTCGGCGTCGAGCGGATCGATGTCGAGGTCTTCCGGCCGGCGCAGCACGCCGCGTTCGCGCAGGCGCTCCACCATCTTGCGATCGCGTTTGCGCCCAATCTCGGTATAGCCCGCAATGCCCCGGATCGCCTGTTCGCGTTCGTCCGCGTCACGGCAGAGCAGCAGGTTTGCAATTCCCTCTTCGGTGATGACGTGGGTCACATCATCGGCATAGATCATCACGGGTGCGAGATCGAGATCGAGCTTGTCGGCCAGGGCCACCGCGTCGAGTTTCTCCACGAAGAGGGGCACGTTGCTGTCACCGAACGTTTCGCCGATCTGAACGACGAGCTTGCGGCCGCGGCGCAGATGCGCGGGACGGTCGGGTTGCGCCTCGGCACCGGCCTTGAGCCACGGTTCGCTCGGATGCCGTCGGCCGCGGGGATCGGAGCCCATGTTCGGCGCTCCGCCGAAACCTGCGATCCGGTTGCTCGTGATCGTCGAGCTGTTGCCTTCGAGGTCGATCTGCAGTGTCGAGCCGATGAACAGGTCGCAGGCATACAGGCCGGCCATCTGGCAGAACGCGCGATTCGAGCGCAGCGAGCCATCCGCGCCCGTGAAATAGACATCCGGGCGCGCGGCGATGTAGGCATCCATGCCCACTTCGGACCCGAAGCAATGGATCTGCTCCACCCAGCCCGCTTCGATCGCCGGGATCAGCGTCGGGTGCGGATTGAGGGCCCAATGGGTACAGATGCGGCCCTTCAGGCCAAGTTGCTCGCCGTAGGTGGGCAGCAGCAGCTCGATGGCCGCGGTGTTGAACCCGATGCCGTGATTGAGCCGGCGAATGCCATACGGTGCATACAGACCCTTGATGGCGAGCATCGCCGTCAGAATCTGGGTCTCGGTGATGGCGCTCGGGTCGCGGGTGAAGAGCGGCTCGACGTAGAACGGCTTGCCCGTCTCGACTAAGAAATGTACCTGGTCGCCGGGGATGTCGACGCGCGGCAGCCGATCGATCACCTCGGCCACCTGTGCGATCACGAGCCCCCCTTTGAAGGACGTGGCTTCGACGATGGTCGGGGTGTCTTCGGTGTTGGGACCGGTGTAGAGGTTGCCGTGCCGGTCCGCGCTCACCGCTGCGACTAGCGCCACCTGCGGCGTCAGGTCAATAAAGTAGCGGGCGAACAGCTCGAGATACGTGTGGATGGCGCCCAACTCGATCTTGCCGCCGTGGAGCATGCGTGCGATCCGCGCCGACTGGGGGCCGGAATAAGAGTAATCGAGCCGGCGTGCGATCCCTTTGTCGAAGAGGTCCAGATGCTCGGGCAGCACCACGCCTGATTGCACCATGTGCAAATCGTGGACGCGGTCGCGGTTCACGCGTGCCAGCCCACGCGCAAGACAATCGGCCTGCTTCTGGTTGTCGCCTTCGAGGCAGACCCGGTCGCCCGGGCGGAGTACCGCTTCGAGGAGCGCGGCCAGGTCCTCCACGGCAACCGTTTTGCCCTTCGCGAATCGGGCACCGGCCGCGAGGCGCTCGGCGCGGAGGGTGTTTTGTGTACTCCAGTCCCTCATTTCGAGCTCGTCACGTATACTGAAAGGGGGAGAAATAGCGTTCCATGCATACATACTAACCGGAGAACAGGGATATGACGATCTCGGGAGTGGCTCTGCTCGCGCTGTGCACACTGCTCGGTGCGCTTCTCGGAGACCTGCTCGGTTCCGCGCTGGGGGTGAAGGCCAATGTCGGTGGCGTCGGCATCGCCATGCTGCTGCTGATCAGCGCGCGGCTCTATCTGGCTCGTCGTAATCGCTTGAGTCAGGGCCTCAAGCTCGGCGTGGAGTTCTGGGGCGCGATGTACATTCCGATCGTGGTCGCGATGGCGGCTCAGCAGAATGTGGTTATGGCGGTTCGTGGTGGCCCGATGGTGCTGGTTGCCGGCCTCAGCACCGTGCTCCTCTGTTTTGCATCGGTTGCGCTCATCAGCCGCCTCGGTGGCCCGGTCGAGACGATGGACGAGATTCAGGCCCGCGAGCTCTCGGGCGCGGAGACTTCCAAATGAGCCTGATCTCGCACGCGCTCCTCGCCAACGGGCTGCTCGTCGCCTTCGCGGCCGTCGGGGTCATCCTGTGGTTCTCCAACGCCATCTCGAAGTACCTCACCTTCGGTCGCATTCACGGGTCCGCCATCGCAATCGCCATCGGCCTCGCGCTCGCATTCTTTGCCGGCATGGCAACGGGCGGTGAAAAAGGTGTGGCGGACCTCTCCATGTTGGCCGGCATCGGTCTCATGGGTGGCGCGATGCTCCGCGATTTCGCGATCGTGGCCACCGCCTTCGAAGTGGACGTAGTGCATGCCAAAAGCGCCGGGCTCGTCGGTGCGATCGCGGTGGGGTTGGGCACCGTCCTGCCCTTCGTCGTCGGAGTGAGCGTGGCGCTCGCCTTCGGGTACACGGACGCCATCTCGCTTACGACCATCGGCGCCGGCGCGATTACCTACATCGTGGGTCCGGTGACCGGCGCGGCGCTTGGCGCGAGCTCGCCTGTGATCGCGCTGTCGATCGCAACCGGCGTTCTGAAAGCCGTGCTCGTGATGGTGGGCACGCCGTTCGTTGCGAACCAGATCGGCCTCAACAATCCGCGTTCGGCGATGGTTTTCGGTGGTTTGATGGGCACCGTGAGCGGCGTCTCTGGCGGGCTTGCCGCCACTGACCGGCGCTTGGTGCCCTATGGTGCGCTCACCGCTACGTTCCACACAGGGGTCGGTTGCCTTCTCGCGCCCTCGTTGCTCTATTTCATCGTGCGGGCTATCGCGGGAGAGTGAAAGTTGGCCGAGGAAGCGCTGCTGCTGTCGGAGCGGATTCGCAATGCGCTGATCGATGAGATCGCAAGCGGCGCGTTGGCTGCGGGAACGGCGCTCGACGAGCAACAACTGGCCGATCGCTTCGGCGCTTCGCGCACGCCGGTGCGCGAAGCGTTGCGGCACCTCTCCGTGAGCGGATTAGTGGAGGTTCGGCCGCGGCGCGGCGTAGTCGTCACGCGCGTGACGCCCGAACGCATCATGGACATGTTCGAAGCCATGGCCGAGATCGAGGCGATGTGCGTACGCCTGGCAACCTATCGCATGACGCCGCTCGAGCGCGGCCGGCTCATCGAGCTGCACGAGGCGTCCAGGGTGATGGTCGAATCTGCCGATATCGATGCCTACGATGCATTCAATCGGCAGTTTCACGAAACGCTTTACCGGGCGACTCACAATACCGTCCTTGCCGAACAGGCCCTCGCCCTGCGCATCCGCCTCAATGCCTTCCGCCGCACCCAGCTCCGGCAAGGTGATCGCGTCGTGCGCTCGCGCGAAGAGCACGGCAGTGTGCTGGAAGCGATTGCACGCGGCGACGGCGAAGAAGCCTCGCGGCGCATGCGGGCACACATGCTGAACGCCGCCAGCGCACTCGGGCGATATATCGCCGCGCACGACGTGCCAAGCTCGAGCACCTGTCGGCCCGCGGCATTGGCGAAATCCCGCGTCTGATACGAGAGCGCTCCACGAGCCAACGTAGCTGGCGACGCGTGTAGCGCCGGGGGAGCCGGGATCGTGCGGTCGACTGCCGGCTCGGCAGGCAGCACGCCTTTGCCATCGAGCTTGTACACCATGACGCGTCCGAGCTGATTCGGAATGGCGGCAGGCATCCGCGCCGAGCGCGAGGAACTCTGATCTACCGTGACCACCTGCCAGAGCAGCTTGCCGTCGCGTGCATCGAGCGCGATGAGCC
>JBDTUL010000499.1:0-4824 GCA_040007735.1 Gammaproteobacteria bacterium
CCAGTCTTGTCGGAGTTCCGTCGTCGGCGATAACGATCGTCTCGGCCACGGTGGCATCGGATGGACCGATCCGAGTCTCGACGGTGATGTCACCAACCTTACGGAACGCGACGAGTCGGTTGAGCAACTCATCCGCGGTGGAGGTGGTTTGTGCGGAAGCAAACGCGACCGCCTTCTGTGATTTCGGCATTCGGTGAACCTTTCTATGTTTGACGCACACCGGCCTGGTGCACGCTTGATTACGCGGGCCGGTCGGGCTCGCGGGCATGTGGGTAGGTGGAAGGTGCTTCGTGGCCGCCGACGACTGTGTTGCCCGCCGAACTCTCACGAATCCGCGTATGCAGGGCGACAGTCGAAACCCCTGGGAGTCCAAGGCTGATGGCGAGTTCGGCAATGCGAGAGGGGCTGGTCCCGCACCGTTGGGCTTCAAGTGCGACCTGCTCGACTAGTCCAGCGGGAAGCCGGTACCTAGCCGTTTTCGGCTCTCCGGGGAAGGTGCCGTAGGCCGTGCGCCGGGGTTGCTGTTCTTCGTCCATAAACAGGACGGTAGGAGCCGCCGATCACGAGGTTTCCCAATGTCAAACACCCATGAACAACTAGAATCTTGAGGTGACGACCGGGCAACCCAGCCAAGCAGATAAGGCCCTCGCTAACGCTCTCCAAGATGCGGGTGTCACCGTCGGAAATCGTAGGATCACTGCCACACGAACACGTGACTGGCGGCGCGCCGGATTGCTCCCAGACGTCACCATTGACCACCGCGGTACGCGTGGACGAACATCGACCTACCCGCTCACAATTCTCGATCATGCGCGGGCAGTCGCAGATCTCTACACCGAATCACGCAGCAAGGTCCTAGTCACCCTGGCGCTGTTCGGTCTCGGTTTCCCCGTCCGCGAGGAGCCCTTACGCCTGGCGTTCGATGCCTACTTCCGAGCCCAAAACGCAGCCCTCGCCCATATCGACGCTGCCATGGACGATCGGCCGACGATGAACAAACTGACTGAGCGGTTATCGACTGAACTGCAGACGCAGACCCCAGACCTACAGCCCACTTGGGACGCGTCTAACAGGAGCAAGACCGTGAGTAAGCAGACTGCACACTCACCCGAAGAGGCCGCCGAGACGGTAACCGTTCGCGATGCCAGGGCCTTCGCCGTCGCCGACTTATCTGGACTGATGTCCGAGAGCGAACCCGAGGGCGAGTACCTAGCGAAAGCGTTTGGCCTCGACCAGTTCCTCGCTGAGTCCCTATCTGCAACGAAGGCCCAAGTGACCGCTGCCCTTGATTTCCGCTTGCTCACACCTACCGAATGCGCCGAGAAACTGCGGCGATCAAGTCTCGATGTCGTAGAGCAGCAACGCGAAGTCATGCGCCTGGCGCTTGCCCTCCTCGTCGTCTCACAAGCGCAGTTCGCTCCCCTCGCACAATCGCGGCTGCGATTCGGGCTCCAAGTGTCTTCCGGACTTCTCAATGCGCCAGCCCCACGCGACGATCTGCCAACCGCCGAGCGGAAGGCCCGGGAAGCGTGCGGAGACTCTTGGCCGACCCATCTCTTCCCGCTACGGACCGACGATGACTAGTGCCCTCGCCAATCCACCTGGAATGGCGAGGAACACCGTCCTGGTGTTGGACGGCTACGGCATCGACCTACGCGTCGACCATGGTGCCCTCGTGCTTCGAGGCGGCATCGCAGACCGACGCACGGAGCACCGGCTTCACCGCAGCGATCGGACGGTTCAGCGGATCCTCATCTCAGGCTCCACCGGCAGTGTCTCGCTTGCTGCGCTTAGGTGGTGCACCGACATCGGTATCGCCGTCATCTGTCTCGACCCCACCACCGGGGAGATACTTCTCGTCAACGCCCCACGGGTTCATGACGACGCCCGGCTTCGACGTGCGCAGGCGAAAGCAGACGTCGGCAGTGTTGGTGTCGACTTGGCGCGTGACCTGATTACCGCGAAACTGCACGGCCAAGCGGACACCATTCGGCGAGCCTTCGGGGACTTAGACACGGTCGAGGCGATCGACACTTACCGCGATCAGTTGACCGAATGCGACACGTTGGATGGCATCCGCTACGTCGAAGCCAACGCCGCCGCGACATATTTCCGGGCCTGGCGCGGGATAGGCATCCGCTGGGCCAAAGGTGACCGGTCGAAAGTCTCACCGGCCTGGCTGACCTACATCGGACGGACGTCGGCACTGAATGACGGTCACTCGGCGAGGAAAGCCGTCGATCCGATCAACGCTCTGGCCAATTACTGCTACCGCCTACTCGAAGTCGAAGCCGTCCTGGCCTGCCAAGCCCTCGGCCTCGACCCCGGGCTTGGGGTGCTGCACGCGGATAAGAAGGGCCGCAACTCCCTCGCCCTGGACCTGATCGAACCGGTACGCCCAGAAGTCGACGCCCACATCCTGAACCTCGTTCGCACGCAAGTGTTCACCAGCCATGACTTCGTCGAAACCCGGGACGGACAAGTTCGGGTCCTCGCGCCGCTTACTCAAGTGCTGGCCGAGTCGATGCCGAGATGGGCGGATCTTCTCGCGCCCCATGCCGAGGCCCTCGCGCACGCTTTCGCAGAAGCAGGCAGCGGACAACCCTTGCGGCGCACACCTTTGAGTGGAAGGGCCAAGTCCTCACCGAGGCGCCGTAAGACGCCCGTGCCGATGCCCGCCCCTTCGCCTCGGTGTGAGGACTGCGGAACCGTGGTCGCCCAGCGCAGGCAGAAACGCTGCGCCGCCTGCAACGAACTGCACGTCACCACCCTCGCGCACGGCAGGGCCGGACGCGCCCGCGAACGACTAACGCAACTTCGGCAGGAAGGGAACGATCCCAGCCAAACCGACGCCGCACGGGCGAAGCGGTCCGCGAGTATCGCCCTCAACCGTGCAGCGCTCGCCGCCTGGGAAGCCGAACACCCCGACGCGATCACAGACCCCGACCACTATTGGACTGAGATCTATCCCAAACTCTCGACGGTCAGTATCCCGACCATCGCGAAGTCCCTGAACGTCTCAGTCAGTTCGGCTTCCAAGATCCGATCCGGCAGTCTCCTGCCGCACGCCCGACACTGGGACAGCCTCTGGCAACTTGGTACGTCCCCAAGGTCAGACGACTCACAGGGGAGTTCGTATTGACCCAGTCGAGTCGCGATCATCACCCGACTCGCGCTCGTGTCAGACTCTGTACATGTCCCAAAACGATGGGTGGCCAACACGCTTGGAATGGCACGTGACAACACCTACCGGTAAGCACGAGAGGCAATACGTGCGGGCGTTCTCCGACGCCTTTGACGCCTACGTCGAGGGAGGGCAATGGCAAGACCATCTTTCGCGCCTGGGGGTCTCTCCGCCTCACGAGCAGGTGGACGAAAAGTTCGCGGACAAGGCCTGGAAAACCTCGAATATGCGGGCTGCGGGGGAAGTCGGGGAACGGTATCGAATGTCAACGATCGCCGCCTTGGCGTTGGGAGACTCGGTTGCACAGGAGACCGGAGCGTTTGGCGCAAAGCGTGTTGGTTGGCCTGAGGATCGCGGCTACCCAGTACTCCGCTGGTGGTTTGGGATCGCCCGACGTCGCGAAGTGTGGCTAGAGCGATGGAACGCACTTGACATCGTGGGGCAGAGGGAATTGCATGAACGCGCCGCACAGGGTTGGTACCGGCTAAACCCGGACCAGGAGGCGCGCGTGCTTCACGCCTGCCGCTACCACGTTCCCGGCAATGCCATGGATGACCTAGCGAGAGACGCGCTCGTGGCGATGGGCTACGTGGAGGATGAAACCTTGACGGAAGTCCCCCTGGGAATCTGGGAGTTCCTCAAACGTGGAATACCGCTCCCGAACTAGAACACATGCCATGATCTCGCCCGCAGATCATCTACCGCTCGGGCAGTCGGCGTTCAACGGCTCGGACCTCTGACTAATCACGATTCGCAGGCGACTCCGTGGCCATCGGCAAAGAGACCAACCGCGTCGATGACCGAGCCTCCGGGCTCGCTGACATCTCCGGTGCTGATCGCCTCCTGCTGACGTACGCGGAGCCTCAGGACCTGACGTGGGATGAGGTACTCGACATCGCAAGACAGCGACCCCTGGCTGAGGTCGCTAAGGCCATAGGACGATGCAGCAAGCGAACGCAAGACGTGCTCGTTGGACGAGCAGCCGCAAGGTCGGAGACCCGTCGCCGACTCCTGGCATACGCGAGGATCATCGCCATTGACTGCCCCGGGATGGGTCCGAGACCACCGACTCGCCGCTCCTGCCATGATTGGACCGTGTCGACGACTGACCATGAAGCCCAGGCCAATGAGCGAATCCGGCTTGCCATCACGCGATGGAACGCCGCGCGTGCGGCTAAAGATGCGGCGAGTCGGAACGAGCCTTCGCGAGAAGTGTGGCGCGCAGTCTCGCAAACCGAATCTGATGCGCGCATCGAGTACGCGGCAGCACTACTTGCTAAGGGGCTGTCCGTACCACACAACCTGCTCGCCGACATCGATCGTCAGTTCTGGCCATCAGGCTATGAGGGGTTCAACGAATAGTCCGGGGCCAAACTCAGCGGACCTCGCAAATAAGCAGCCCCGGTCGCGACGGGGGATGCACGACCGGGGCTCAGCGATCAACATAGTAGAGGCAGTACGTGCGGTCACTTGAATGAACAATCAGGATGCGAAGAGTCGCGATGTTGCCGGGCCATGTCCGAACCTTCCGCCAACATGAGTCCATGACACCTGAGTGGATGGAACGGGACTTAACCTGGTGGGCGAAGTTACGCCGCGCCAATCAGCATATCGCCGAGTTGCGCGAGATGGTGCACTCG
>JBDTUL010000500.1:0-4822 GCA_040007735.1 Gammaproteobacteria bacterium
TCACGGTGCCGGGCCGCGCCGTGCTCCACCTCGGCGGGCGCTATCGATTTGTCGCGTTGGGAAAGCCCATGACGCTGCGCGCGCAGCTCAGTAACGTGTTCGATCGCTACGGGTGGTCGGTGGTCGGCAGTGGCGCGTATGTTTACAACTCGCCGCGGCGGCTCAGCATGTATCTTGCGGCGGATCTTTGAGGGCGTCTCAGAACTCCATCAGATCCCGCGCCACCACCACCGGCCCCGAGTAGAGCTTCTTCACGCCCTCGACATAGCGATTGTCGTCTACCGGGAGAGTGCCCGTCACGAGGTGCGACAGCACTACCATCTTCACGCCCGCCGCGTTGGCCACCCGACCAATCTCCTCCGCAACGGTGTGCTCTGTGGTCATGTGTCTCATCAACGCCTCGTCCTGGCCCGGCAGCCTTTTAGCCCCTCTGCTGCGCGCGGCCAGGGCCGCTTCGATCGCCGGAAGGTCGATGATCTCGTGCACCAGAATATCGGCCCCGGCGGCGAACTTTACCAGCACGTCACCGCAGGCCCCGGTGTCGCCACTGAACACGACCACGCGATCCGGCGTCTGGAAGCGGAACGCGAACGACTGCTGCCGGCCGTAGCCAGGCGTGCCCTTCGAGAAATGATAGTGACAGTTCTCGACCGACGTGACGCGCACGTTGGCATCCTGAAAAACGAGGCCCGCCCAACGAATGTCATGGGCGCGCATCACTGAGGCGGGCGAGACGTTCGTTGCCCCTTCCATGTAGCGCGCGGCGACGTTTGGCGCGAAATACTGCAGGTACCCCTTGAGCATCGATTCGGTGCCGCGCGGCCCGTACACGGTCATCGGCTCATACTGCGCGGAACTCCAGGCGCGCCCCATCAACGTGCCCCAATCCGCATTGTGGTCGTCGTGATTGTGCGTGATGAAAATCTGCCGGATGTTCGTGAAGGGCACTCCGGCAAGCGCCAGCTGGCGCACCACGCCGTTCCCCGCATCGATGAGATAGGGCGTGCCGTTCACGATGAGCGCGTTCGAAGGCTGCGCGCGATCGGCGCTCCCACGCGGGCCGCCTTGGGTGCCCAGCGTGATCAAGCGCGTGACGGCAGACTTCGGGAGCGCATCCGCAGCCTGCGCGCGCGGACCTGCCGTGAAAGCCACCAGCGCAAGCAACACAAACCCCATTCGATTCATTGAGGCACCCTCCGCCCTACTTCGCCAGCCCGTCGTGCAGGTAAGCCGTCACATCAACGACATTCTGCTCGTTGATGAGATCCGGAAACAGCTTCGGCATCGGCGCTTTCGGGTCCTTGATATAGCTGACGGTCGCGGCTCGATCGCGACGGCTGCCGAGCGTGCTCAGCTTGTGAGCGGCAAGCTGGTTGCCATCGGGCCCATGGCACGACGCGCAGATCTGCGAGTACAGCTTGCGTCCGCTGGCAACGTTGGCCGAGCCGACAGGCGTGCTCGCATTCACGGGCGTTTGGGTTGGAGCGCTGGCCGCCACCGGCTTCGCATCGAGCGCCATGATCACCACGCTGGGCATGCCCAGGGCTCCGAACGCGTTGCGGGAAATGTTTCCCGACGCGAATGCCACGTACTGCTTGCCGCCCATCTCGTACGTGACCACGCCGCCGGCCATCGCGCCGCCGGTGGGTTTCTTCAGGACCAGTTCGCCCGACTTGCTGTTGAAGACGAGGAAGTTGCCGGCCAGGTCACCGGTAAACGTGACGCCGCCCGCCGTGGGCGTGACGCCGGCGATGACTGGCTTCTCGGCGTGATATTTCCAGCGCACTTCGCCGGTTTCGCTGTCGAGCGCCGTGAGCCAGCCGGTGACGGGGCCGTCCGGTTCCACCGTGCCGCCAAAAACGACCGTCGAAGGGGAGTACTGCGTTGGGCCGGAGGTGAGCTTGAAGCACACGTCGACGGCTCCCGTGATCAGCAGATTGTTGAGCGTATCCAGTGCCGGGCCGTTCCACTCCACGCCGCCCGCAATTCCCGGGCAGATTCGTACACCTTCCGGGGTGGCCTTCTCGTGAGGCGTCTCGATTGTGGTGACGGGCGTGCGAAACAACTGTTTGCGAGTGTCTCTGTCGAGGGCCGTGACGTACCCGTCCTTGCCTGCGAACGCCACCACGTCACGAATCTTGCGGTCGCGATACAGGACCGGCGGGGCCACGAGGTCGAGATCCTGCCAGTCCGAGGGCGTGACCTGGTGCCACCATTTCAACGCGCCGCTGCGCGCATCCAGCACCACGATCGAGTCCGTGAACAGGTTGGTTCCGGGGCGATAAGCCTTGTCGATATCCGGCCAGGGATTGCCCACCGGCACGAACAGCTCGCCGGTCGTGACATCGAGCGTCATCGCACCCCACACGCCACCGCCGCCGGTCTTCGCGGATTCCGGGCGCGTCCAGGTGTTGGCGCCGGTCTCGTCACCCATAGGGACCGTGTTGAATCTCCACAGCTCGCGACCGGTCTGCGCGTCGTACGCCATGACGCGGCCGCGGACACCGAACTCGCTGCCGCTGATGGCCATGTACACCACGCCTTGCCAGGCGAGCGGCGCAGCCGAAGCAGACTCTCCGAGGCGGGGCGTGCCGATGAGGTTCTTCCAAAGCACTTTTCCGGTCGCGGCATCGAGCGCGATGAGACGCGCATCGCCGGTGCCGCGGAACACCCGCCCATCCAGCACCGCCACCCCGCGATTCCCGGGCGCAGAGTCTTCATCCGGGGTGTAGGTGTGTTTCCAGCGCACGGCGCAGGTGGTTGCATCGATCGCCACGGTCTGGGCAGGCGTGTTGGTGTAGATGACGCCGTCGACAACAATGAGAGCCGAATGGTAGCTGCTCGCCTCGTCGATCTGCACCCGGCAGACTTCCCCGAGACGCGCAGCATTTGCCGGCGTCACTTCCTTGAGCGGCGAGAACCGCTGGCCGTCCAGGTGATTGTTGTACGACAGCCATTGAGGGCCCGGCGTCGCGTCCTGCCCACTTGCCACGCTTACCCCGGCCAGCCCGCAGAGGGAGAACAGAAACGGAACAGCGCGCCCGACAGCTCTCATGGTCCCCTCAGATGCGAATACGCCCGTGTAACGGGCGCTTTCGCTGGAGCTTACCCCTTTTGATTCAGCGATTGGTCAGCGGACTACGCTTGCACACGCCTCTGTCCACTTCTGTGCCCAGCGCGGTCGACCGCGGCGTCACGCTGTTCAATCCGGCTCGCGCTCAGGCCTGAAACGAGCTCTCATCGGCCACTCGCACCACATACCGCCCCACAGCCTGCCCTGCTACGAGTTCCTCGCAGGCGCGCGGTACATCGTCCAGTGAAATCACCTTTCGCACGATCCGTTGTGCGAGGTCTTTCACTCGCCACTCCCCGGCAAGTTTTTCCCACAGAGCCAGCCGCCACGCGCGCGGCATATCCACCGAGTGAATGCCCAGCAGGCTCACGCCGCGCAGGATCAGCGGGATGACCGTTGTATTCAGCAACGGTGACTGAGCCAGCCCGACGCAGGCGATGTTGCCCCACGGCCGCACCGTGCGCGTGAGGTAGGCGAGCGTATCGCCGCCGAGATTGTCCACGGCCCCACCCCACACTGCTTTCTCGAGCGGCTTGCTTCCAAGGTCCAGAGTCGCACGGTCAATGATCTCGTCCGCACCGAGCGCGCGCAGATAATCCGCAGAGCTCTTCTTCCCCGTAATCGCCGCCGTTGTAAAGCCGGCTTGCTTGAAAAGCGCCAACGCGATTCCACCCACGCCGCCCGTCGGGCCGGTGATGGCAATGGGCCCGTACTCGGGCTTCTGATGGTTGTCCAACATGCGCTGAAGCGCCAGGGCGGCTGTGAAACCCGCCGTGCCCAGCGCCATCGCTTCGAGCAAGCTCAGTGTCTCGGGCAGTGGCACCACGGCTTCAGCCGGCACGCGCGCGAACTCCGCGAAGCCGCCGTCGAGGGACTCGCCAACCTGGCAGCCTGTTACCAGCACTTTCTGCTTTGGTTGATACGCTGGGTCGCCGCTGCTCTCGACGACGCCCGAAAAATCGATGCCAGCCGTCCGAGGGCTGCCGCGTACGATGGCGCCCTTGCCGGTGACCGCCAGCGCGTCCTTATAGTTGATGCACGAATAGGCCACGCGAATGACGACGTTGCCCGGCGACAGCTCATCGCGCGACATCTTGTCGAAGCGTGCGACCGTTCCCTCAGCAGTTCGGTGTACGCGCAGAGCCTTGAACGTTGTGGACATGAGTGCCTGCAGCGGTTTGCGGCTGGATCTGCCGCCTGGGTAAAGCGGAGAGATTAGAGGTACGGCTCGCGGAAAGCCAGACCGCTGTAAACGCTATGTTTCTCGTACTTTCGTGACTCTCTTGTTGTGGATCATATCCATCAGAAGAGGGATAATCTCGCCACACGGTGGAGGTCACCATGGCAATGCCGGCAAGAAAAATCGAAAGGGAGCCCCAGATGGTTGAACAGACGGTTCTTGAAGAGAGAGTCGCGCACATCCAGAGCGATGTCGCCGAGCTGAAGGTGGATGTAAGGCGACTCGATGCGAAGATCGACTCGCTCGGCGCGCGCCTGGACGCGAAAATCGATGCGATGGGTGCGAGCCTGGACGCGAAAATCGTTTCATTGGGTGAGCGCCTCGATGCGAAAATCGATGCGATGGGTCAACGCCTGGACGCCAAGATTGACGCGCTCAGTCAAAGGATGAGCGACCTCCATATTTCCCATCTCAAGTGGACAGTCGGCACGATGCTCGGCGGGATGGGCACGGCCTTCGCGATCGCGAAATACTTGCACTAGCGCGTGCACCCCATCCCGAAGTCCCCT
>JBDTUL010000501.1:0-4788 GCA_040007735.1 Gammaproteobacteria bacterium
GAGCGATCCCATGGGCCGCGTAGCGTCGAGCGCTCGATCAAAGCCGTTGAACCCCACGCGGCGTCCACCGACGATGGCGATGACATCTCCACTCTGGGGGGCAGTCACCACCACCGCGCCTTCGAGCGGGCCGGGAATCTGACCCTTGCCAGCTTTCTTGCGCGCGGCGGCGGCGTTCACCTGGTCCAGCCGGGTGAGCTCACGCTCCAGGGTGCGCTCGGCTTGTTCCTGTGCGCGAGGGTCCAGCGCCGTAAACACGCGCAGGCCTTGCTCGGTTAGATCCGCTTCATGGTAATCACGGCGAAGCGTGCGGCGGACGAAGTCGAGGTACGCGGGATAGTAGCCACCCGACGCGCGAGTCACGATACCGAGCGGACGTTTGGCTGCGGCGGCCGCCTCTTCCGCAGTGATGACTTTCTGTTCCGCGAGAATCTTCAGCACCAGATCGCGGCGTGCCCGCACGCGATCCGCATGCCTGCGCGGGTCGTAATACGACGGTCCGCGAACCACGGCGACCAGCAGCGCAATCTCCGACAGATCCAGCTCCGCGAGCGGCTTGCCGAAATAGAACTGGCTCGCAAGTCCAAACCCGTGCACGGCGCGCTGCCCGTCCTGCCCCAGGTAGATCTCATTGATGTACGCATTCATGAGATCCGACTTGGTGAAGTGCGATTCGAGGGCAAGCGCCATCAGCGCTTCGCGAAGCTTGCGGCTGATGTTCTGGTCGGTGGTGAGAAAGTAGCTGCGCACGAGCTGCTGGGTGAGTGTGCTGGCGCCCTGCGCGATGCCGCCCGCCTTCAGGTTGGCCCACAGGGCGCGAAGAATCCCGGTCGGATCCACTCCGTGATGCGTGTCGAACTTGCGGTCTTCGACCGCCTTCAACGCCGCAGGCAGCAGACGCGGCACTTCCGCGGGTGTGACGACGATTCGGTCTTCACCGTGAGTCGGGAAGATGCTGCCGATCAGCAGCGGCTCGAATCGCGCCACCGGAACTTCACCACCCTTGCTGTCCGCCAGCGCAGTGATGGACTTCGCATCGGTGCTGATGGCCAGGATCTGCGCAGGCCGGGTTTCGTCCGCGAAACGGGCCGCGCGCAGCGCCACGTCGATGCGGCCGCCCTGGCGGCGGAAGGTGCCGGCGCGATCGAGCCTGGCCACTTCGCGGTACTGGAGACGTTGCAGCTCCGTCTCGATGTCATCGCCGGAGAGAGGCAGGCCGGCGTACAGCTCCAGCGGAGATGCGTACACCTGCGCGGGGAGCGTCCAGCGCCGCCCTTCGAACTGGCTGGTTACAGTGCGGTCCAGATAGAAGAAATAGCCGCCGCCTGCGATCGCAACGATCGCGACGACGACCAACAGCGGTATCAGCAGCTTGCGCAAAAATGAGCGAGAGCGTGCCATCAGCGCGTCAGACGCAGATCTCGACCGCCGGCTCCCGCAGGTTGTAGCTCGAGCTCATGGCATACCCATACGCGCCCGCGTTTGCGATGAGAAGAATGTCCCCTTCGCGCGTCGGCGGCATGAGGCGGTCGTGGCCGAGAATGTCCGCGCTTTCGCAGATGGGCCCGACGATATTCACGAGCTCCGTGCTCACCTCGTCGAGGCGCGACAGGTTCACGATCTCGTGATACGAGCCATAGAGTGCGGGACGGATCAGTGAATTCATGCCCGTGGCAACACCTACGTAGTGAGTTCCACCCTTGGACTTCAGCTGGGTAACGCGAGCCAGCAGTACGCCAGCAGCCGCAACGAAGTAGCGCCCCGGCTCGATCCATAGCTCGATACTGGGTCGGGCCGCTTTCACCCCAGCGAGCACGGCGTCGAGCTTCGAGAGATCCACACCGGGTTGATCGGCGCGCTCGGGTACGCCGAGCCCCCCGCCTACGTCGACTACGCGCACATCAGTGAAGCGTTCGCCGAGAGAGGTGAGCAATGTTGCCGTTTGCTCCCAGTTGCGCACGTCGAACACGCCGCTGCCGTTATGCGCGTGCAGGCCGACGATGCGGACGCCCGCCGCCTTGGCATGGCGGGCGAGGTCTTCCATTTCCGAAACGGGCACACCGAATTTCGAGTGCGTGCCGCCCGTGCGGACGTGTGAGTGGTGACCCCGGCCGGTGCCGGTGTCTACGCGAACAAAGATCTCGCGGCCCTTGAAGGTCTCGGGCCACTTTTCCAACACGTAAGTGTTGTCGACGGTGACCTGCACGCCCTGCTGGAACGCCCAGGTGTATTCCTCGCGCGGCGCGAAGTTGGGCGTGTAGAGAATGTGCGAACGATCGATGCCGGGCACGGCTTCGCAGACGCGCTCGACTTCGCCGCGCGACACACACTCAGGATGAATGCCTTCCTGATGCAGCGCCCGCAGCAGCTCCCGATGGGGATTCGCCTTCATGGCGAAGTGCGCTCGGGAAACGGATTTGATGCCACGCACGGAGCGCGCAGCGGCGCGCACCGTTGCCAGGTCATAGACGTAGGCTGAATTCCGGGTCTCGAGGAGCGCTGCGAGCTCCGCTCGCTTCGAGCGCCACCACGGCGCGGCGCCTGCGGCGGCGGCCGCCGAAGGCGTTGCGAAAAGCTGGTCCCAGGTTGGGCCGAGCACGCGGTCGCCCGGCACGGGGCGAATCAGCAGCTCATGAAGCTGGTCGACCAGGCGATCGCCCTGGTTTTCATCGACCACGAACGTAAAGTTGAGATCATTCGCGGCCTGCGACACCAGATAGATCTTTTGTTCCGCGAACAGCTCGAACGCGTCGCCGAGCTGATGAAGAATGGCGCGGATGTTGCGGCCCACGAGGCTTACGGACGCGCACGGACCAATCACCTGAACACGGCACAGGCGCGTGAGGTCGGCCACCAGTGCCTCCATGAGCGTGCCGTCCAGCGTGTTGGCGGCGGGGTCCAGCGACACCGTGACGTTCGTTTCGGACGTGGAGACCAAGTCCACGGACATGCCGTGCGCCTTGAAGATCTGGAACGCATCCGCGAGGAAGCCCACCTGGTGCCACATGCCGGGGCTGTCCAGCGACACGAGGGTGATGCCCTTCTTGATGCAGACCGCTTTCACCTGCGCGGCACCGTCGCCGCCTGCGGCAGTGACTACTGTGCCATCGAGCGTCGGGTGCTGAGTGGCAAACACATACAGCGGAATGCCGTACTGCCGAGCCGGCAGAATGCAGCGGGGATGCAGCACCTTCGCGCCGTTGCTCGCGATTTCCTGCGCCTCATCGTAATGAAGCGAACGAAGCAGGCGTGCAGTGGGCGTGGAGCGCGGGTTGGCGCTGAACATGCCCGGCACGTCCGTCCAGATTTCTAGTTTCGCGGCACTGAGCTTCGCCGCGAGATACGCAGCAGACGTGTCCGAACCGCCGCGGCCCAGAAGCACCGTGTTGCCGTCGTCATCGCTGGCGATGAAGCCTTGCGTGATGACAACCGGAGCGAGCGCCGCCAAGCGCTGCTGAAGGGCTACGTCCGGTGCGAAGTTGCAGGTGGCCGAAAGAAGACTCGCTTTGGCGGAGGCACCGCGAGCTTCGGCTTTGAGCATGGTGCGGGCATCGGCCCACTTCACGTCGATACCCTGCGTGCTCAAGAACTGTGCGCCGAGCGCGGTGGCCATCAACTCGCCAGCGGACATCAGGCGCGCGCGCGTCTTGTCGCTGACCTCGCCGACCAGCGCGACGCCGGCGGCAATCTGTTTCAACTCTGAGAAATGGCGCTCGAGCTCCGCGCTGACGGGAACGCCGAGCTCGGCTGCGAGCTGGCGGTGGCGGCCTTCGATGGCGGCCATGGCTTCGTCGTGTTTACCGGCGAGCGCCGCGTCCAGCAGCTTTTCCAGTTTGTCCGTGATGCCGGTGACAGCCGAATGCACCACTAGGACTTGGGCACCTTCAGCGGTGCGTGTTTTGACGACGTTGGCGATGCTGCGCCAATTGACGAGCGATGAAACGCTGGTGCCGCCAAACTTGAGGACGACCCACGGAGACTGAGCGCGCGACACTGACTGACCCCTGACTGGAACGAACGGGATAGGAGAACTCGGGCGGGGACGAACGGGAGCGGATCGAGACCCGCCGCCCGTGACTACAACTCGTCGTCGAAGGTTTCCTTGAGGTCCTTCTCGAGCTTGCGATCCGCAAGCACCTCTTCCAGCTTGCTCCAGGCAGCCTTCCCTTTCTTGCCCTGGTTGCGCACCCGTTTGTCTACCCGGTCGAGCAAACGGTCGTAGTCCGTGCTGTCCTCAGGGACGTTACCCAGGAATTCCTCATCCAGATCGAAGCTTTCGTTGTCGCGCTCGGACATCGCCGTTTGGTATGAATTGCCTGTAAATTCAAGGACTAACACGCAAACCCGGCGTGCAGTGAGGTTGCGAATATATACGATCCGCGCGGCCTTTCAACCCCGAAGACGGGAAGTTGCGAAGCTTGCCTCCCGAACGACCACCGGCGCGCCGCGGCCGAGCCCAAGTCCGTCGGCCGCACTTTGCTCCGCGCGGGCGATTTCGATGACCCCAAAAGAGTTCACCAGGGCGAGGTACTGGCCGGGCTGTGTGTCCCCGTAGGTGCGCAGGAGCGGGAACACGTGATTGCCCGCGTGCACCTGCGGAGCCGTAAATTCCTTGATCAGCGCGCCGTCGATGTTAGTGATGAGATTGCCGAAGTGATCCGTGGTGATCACCAGGCCGGTGACCGCCCCCCGCTCGACCGACGGTTCGTCCACCCAGGCGGGCACTACGCTGTCCACGCGCTCTCCGAGATCCGCAGGCACGCAATGGCCGGCAGCCAGCTCCGCGGC
>JBDTUL010000502.1:0-4783 GCA_040007735.1 Gammaproteobacteria bacterium
GTATTCAAAGTAGGTGGGGCGCAGGCTGTCGCGGCCATGGCGTACGGTACCCAGAGCATTTCGAAGGTCGACAAGATTTTCGGGCCCGGGAACGCCTGGGTCACGGCTGCCAAGCAGCTCGTTGCCGCAGACCCGGCGGGTGCTGCCTTCGATTTGCCGGCAGGCCCTTCCGAAGTGCTGGTCGTGGCAGACGAAGACGCCTCTCCCGAATTGGTTGCCGCGGACTTGCTGGCGCAGGCCGAGCACGACGTGCAAGCGCAGGCCATCCTGGTCACGCCGTCGAAGCGCCTAGCCGAAGCGGCCGTCGCAGCGGTCGGCGTGCAGATGCGTGAGCTGTCGCGGCGGGCCATTCTCGAGAAGTCCGTCGCCAGCAGCCGCTGCATCATCGTTCCTGATTTGTATACGGCCATCAGCGTGGCCAACGACTACGCAGCGGAGCACCTCATTCTTCAAGTGCGCGAGCCTCGCCGCTGGTTGCCGCAGATTCAGAATGCCGGCTCCATCTTCCTGGGCCAATGGTCGCCGGAACCTATGGGCGACTACTGCTCTGGCACGAACCACGTGCTTCCTACTTACGGTTATGCGCGCGCCTACAGCGGCCTGTCGGTTCTGGACTTCGTGAAGCGCATCACCGTGCAGGAACTGACACCGGCCGGGTTGCGAGCGTTGGGCCCTACTGCGGTCACGCTGGCTGAGCTCGAAGGCCTGGACGCGCACGCCAACGCAGTCATCAGACGTTTGCAGATGCTCGACGCGGAGGCCGCCAAATGAGTTGGATCACTGAGCTGGCACGCCCCGACATCGTCGCCCTCAAGCCCTACGAACATGCCTCGTGGGAGCCGCCGCTCGAACGGCTACACGCGAACGAGTTGCCCTGGCGTGCCACCGGCGACGCCACGGATGCCGGGCTCAACCGCTATCCGGAGCCGCAGCCTCGTGAGCTGGTCACGCGTCTGGGGAAGTTGTATGGAGCTGCGCCCGACCAGGTGCTCGTAGGTCGCGGCAGCGATGAGGCCATCGACCTGCTCGTGCGCTGCTTCTGCCGCGCGGGGCAAGACGCTGTGCTGATCTGCCCGCCGACATTTGGCATGTATGCCGTCGCGGCACGCATTCAAGGCGCGGAAGTGGTTTCAGTGCCGTTGCGCGTGGACGAGGGCTTCTCGCTCGATGTGGATGAGATTCTTCGCCAGTGCACCCCGAACGTGAAACTGGTTTTCCTGTGCTCGCCGAACAACCCCACCGGCAACCTGATCAACGAGGCGGATATTCTGCGCATCGCGGCCCGCCTCCAGGGCCGCGCACTGGTAGTGGTCGACGAGGCCTACGTCGAGTTCGCAAGCACTGAGAGCCTGATCAGGCGCGTGAGCGAGATTCCGCAAATCGCTGTCATGCGCACGCTCTCGAAGTCTCATGGCCTGGCTGGAGCACGCTGCGGAACGCTCATCGCTGACCCGGAGATCATTGCCCTGCTGCGCAAAGTGATTCCGCCTTACGCCGTCCCCCAGCTCACCGTCGAAGCCGTACTGAGATTGCTGGCACCGACGCAGCTGGCCGTGATGAACTCCCGCATCGTCGAGATCCGCAGCGAGCGAGAACGAGTCATCGCGACGGTGCGCACGCTTCCCGGCGTGCGGCGCGTGTGGCCCAGCGATTCGAATTTCTTTCTCGCCGAGTTCGCAGACCCGCAGCGAGCGCTCGACAGTGCACGCGCCGCGAACCTGCTGATTCGCGACGTTCGCGCGCAAGCGGGCATCGGCCGCACAGTGCGCATCAGCCTGGGCACGCCCGAACAGAACGATCGCCTGATCGGAGCGCTCCGATGAGCACCCCTGTAAACACGCCCGCACCCGTCCTGTTCGTCGATCGCGACGGCACGCTCATCGAAGAGCCGGCCGATCTGCAAGTGGATGCGGTCTGCAAAGTGCGCTTCCTGCCGGGGGTGTTCGCGGCGCTCACCCAACTTCAGAAGCGCGGCTACCGGCTCGTCATGGTCACGAACCAGGACGGCCTGGGCACACCGAGCTTTCCGCATGCCCACTTCGACGAGGCGCACGAGTTCATGCTCGCTGCGTTCCGCTCGCAGGGCATCGAATTCGACGCCATCTTCGTCTGCCCGCACTTCAAGGTGGATGCGTGCGAGTGCCGCAAGCCAAAGACTCGGCTGGTCGAAGACTATGTGCGCGATGAAGGTCTGGACATCGCCGCGAGCGCCATGATCGGCGACCGCGACACTGATCTCGAGTTCGGCCGCAATCTGGGTATTCTCGGCCTGAAGGTGCGCGTGAACGGCACGAGCGAAGAAACCTGGCCTGCCATCGTGCGCAAGCTCACGGCAAGGCGCGCCAAAGGCGAACGGCGCACGAAGGAAACTCAAATCGAGGTCGCGGTCGATCTCGACGCGACGGACCCTATCAAGGTGTCCACGGGCATCGGCTTCTTCGATCACATGCTCGAGCAGGTCGCAAAGCATGGTGGGTTCTCGCTGCAGCTCACCTGCAAAGGCGACCTGGAGATCGACGAGCACCATACCATTGAGGACTGCGCACTCGCCTTGGGGGAAACCCTGCGGCGGGCGCTGGGCTCGAAGGCCGGCATCGGGCGCTACGGCTTTCTGTTGGCGATGGATGAATCGCAGGCCCAGGTGGCGATCGATCTCTCCGGCCGCGCCTATGCCGTCTTCGAGGGCAAGTTCAATCGCGAAACGGTCGGCGGACTGCCGACGGAGCTCGTGCCGCACTTCTTCCGCTCGCTGGCGGATTCACTGGGCGCCGCCGTCCAGATCAGCGTCAAAGGCGAGAACTCGCATCACATGATCGAGGCCTGCTTCAAAGGCGTCGGCCGTGCACTCCGCCAGGCGTTCCGTCGCGAGGGCGAGGACCTGCCGACGACCAAAGGTGTGCTGTAGGCTCCCATGAGCACTGTCATCATCGATAGCGGCGGCGCCAACCTCGCCTCGCTCCAATTCGCACTCGAGCGCCTCGACGCGCGCACCACGGTAACGAACCAGCCCAACGAAGTGATGAATGCGAGCCGCGTCATCCTGCCGGGGGTTGGCGCGGCTGCGGATGCCATGGTTCGCTTGCGCGCCAGCGGTCTGGCAGATCTGTTGCCCAAACTTCAACAGCCGGTGCTCGGAATCTGCCTCGGAATGCAGCTGCTGTTCGCTCGCTCGGAAGAAGGCCCCACGGATTGCCTGGGCGTGCTGCCCGAAACCGTTCGGCGTTTGAAAGCGGAACCGGGGCGCCCGGTGCCGCATATGGGTTGGAACCAACTCGTGAACGTGCAGACAGACCCGCTGCTAGAAAGCATTCCGGAGAACGACTACGTTTACTTCGTCCACAGTTACGCCGCTCCCGTATCCGACATCACGCTCGCCCGCACGGACTACGGGTCGCAGGTTTCTGCGGTCGTGCGCCGTGGAAACTTCTGGGGCACACAGTTTCACCCGGAGCGCTCCGGCCCCACGGGGGCTCGCATCCTCGCCAACTTTCTCAGGTTGAGCTGATGCTGCTCATCCCGGCAATCGACCTGCGCAACGGCCGCTGCGTGCGTTTGTTCAAAGGCGACTTCAACGCAGAGACGCGTTACGAATTCGAGCCGCAGGATCTACTCGTTCGCTATCGCGACTTCGGCGCCACCTGGCTGCACGTAGTGGATCTCGACGGCGCGAAGGACGGTGTCCTCGCCAATCGCGACACTATCGTTGCGCTCGCCTCGCAACGGGCGCTGCGCATTCAGGTGGGCGGAGGCATGCGCTCGCCCGAGGCCATCGAGGATCTGCTGAGCAACGGCGTTGAGCGAGCCGTTATCGGCAGCGCTGCGGTCGAGAGACCGCTGGAAGTCGTTCGGTGGATGAAAACCTTCGGGCCAGAACGCATCTGCCTTGCGCTCGATGTGAAGCTGGACGCGGGTGGCGAACCGCGTGTGCGCACTCGCGGCTGGACGGAAGGCACCGGCGTGAGCCTGTGGCAAGCCCTCGAGCCATTCCTGTCGGTGGGTTTGAAGCACGTGCTGTGCACGGATATCGACCGCGACGGTGCGCTCACCGGTCCCAACGTAGATCTTTACCGCCGAGCCCTCGAGCGCTTCCCGCAACTTACGTGGCAAGCTTCCGGCGGCGTGCGGGACGCGGCGGATCTCGCCGCGCTCGCGCGCCTTGGCATGGCGGCCGCCGTAAGCGGCAAGGCGCTGCTCGAGCAGCGCATCACTTCCGAGGAGCTGCGACCATTCTTGCCAAACGCATCATCCCCTGCCTCGACGTCCGCGACGGACAGGTAGTCAAAGGCGTGCAGTTCAAGGATCACCGGGTGGTCGGTGACATCCTCGAGCTTGCCGCGCGTTACCGCGACGAAGGCGCGGACGAGCTCGTGTTCTACGACATCACGGCCAGTCCGCAAGGCCGTTCGGTGGATCGGGTCTGGGTCGATCGGGTGGCGCGGGTTCTGGACATCCCGTTCTGCGTGGCAGGAGGCATCCGCTCTGTCGCCGATGCCGAACAGGTGCTAAACGCCGGTGCGGAGAAGATTTCCGTCAACTCCCCGGCCCTGGCGAACCCGGATCTGATCGATGCGCTGGCTGCTCGATTCGGGGCGCAATGCGTAGTGGTGGGCATCGATAGCCACACCACGACCGACGGTTACCGGGTTTATCAGTTCACGGGCGATCCCGACCGCTCGCACGATTCGGGGCGAGACACTCTTGAATGGGCGCGTGAGGTGCAGGAGCGCGGCGCAGGCGAGATCGTGCTCAACTGCATGGGCAGCGACGGCGTTCGCCGCGGCTA
>JBDTUL010000503.1:0-4782 GCA_040007735.1 Gammaproteobacteria bacterium
CGGTCCTTGATGACGGCGATGCCATCCAGCACGCCGCCCTTGGGGCCGAATTCGCCGTTGCTGCCGCCCCAGACTTCGACTTCCTTCGCGCCTTTCCTGAGGCGCACGACCTGCATGTTGGCAGTGTCGGTGGCGTACGCCGTGCCGTCCGCGCCTACCGCGATGTCGTTACACATGCCACCCGCCGTGGGGAACGGATAAGCGCCTTTCGGCTTGCCGCTCTTCAGGTCGAATGCATGAAGCGCCGCCTGCGGCGGGGTGGCGCCCGCCTGCGGCGGACCGATGTTGCTGAAACATGCCCACAGCGTTTTCGCTTTCTCATCGACGAATACACCGAAGATGCCCTGCGTATTGTCGGTGGCGGGGGCTATCCACACTTCCGCGGTTCCGGAACCTGACTTTGCGCGGAAAATCGTGCGCGCCGCGATGCTGCCCGTGAACACTGAGCCGTCGGCGGCTGACGTAATGCTCTCCGGAAATACGCGGTCGCCGGGAATCAGAATCTCCTCGGGAGGCATCGCGGCCTGCGCGAGCGATGCCGTTGCGCCCACCGCCATCAAACAGAGCGATGCGAACCGGACCTTGTGCTTTGAAACGAATGGCATTGTGTGAGTCCCTGCTTGTCTCAATTGGAATAGGAAATTCGGTAGACGAGGTTCGCCCCGTCGTCGCTCATCAGCAGCGAGCCATCGTTCATCACGGTGGCCGCCACGGGCCGGGCCCACGCGTTGCCATCGTCCACGATGAAGCCGGTGAGGAAGTCTTCATACTCGCCGGTGGGCACGTCATTCTTCATGCGCACGCGCACGATCTTGTGGCCCGTGCGGAACGCGCGATTCCACGAGCCGTGCATCACTGCGAACGCATCGCCCACGTACTCTTTCGGAAATGCGGATTTGCCGGAGGTCGCGGTGTAGAACGCAAGGTTGTCGGATGCGGAATGGGCCTGGTACGGCACATCCGGCACGATGGCCTTGCCTGCCAGATCCGGCCGCTCGCCGGCGTGGCGCGGGTCTTCATACTTGCCCATGTAATACCACGGCCAGCCGTAGAAACCGCCTTCCTTCACACGCGTGGAATAGTCGGGCACGAGATCGTCGCCCAGCAGGTCGCGCTCATTGGTCGTGCACCACAGGTCGCCGGTCTTCGGCTGAATGGCGAGACTCACGCAGTTGCGAATGCCCGTGGCAAAGATCTTTCCGGGCCTGGCCGAGCCCACTTCGAAGGCGAGTACGGCGGCACGGTCCGCTTCCTTGTCCCACGAAGCGCCGACCGCATTGCTGGCTTCCCAGGCTTTGATCTCATCCGGCGTCTTCTTCGACATCTCTTCGGCTACGTTCGACGCGGAGCCCACCGACACAAACATGCGCTTGCCGTCCGGCGAGAAGACAACGTCGCGGCTGAAATGTCCGCCGCCCGCAGGGAGCGACGCCACCACGACTTCCGCGGGGCCACTCGCTTTCTGATCGCCCGTCTTGTACGGGTAGCGGATCACGCGATTCGTCTCCGCGACATACAGCCATTTCGGGCTCCTGGCATTCGGATAGAACGCAAGACCGAAGGGTTGCTTGAGGCGTTCGGCAAAAACCGTCGTGGTGGCTGAGGTGGCGCCATCGGCGCCGGGGCGCAGCACGGATACGCGGCCACCCGTGGTTTCGGTGATCAGCACGTCGTTGTTGGTCGCCACGATCATGCGGCGCGGCCCGGTGAGCTTGCTGGCGAACACCGTGATCTTGAAACCCGGCGGCAAAGCGAGCTGCGAGTTGGCGGGCCGCTCTACGAACTTGGGGAAATTGCGCGCCGAGGGGGAATCGAACGCCACCGGGAGTTTCGCCACGTCGATTCGATGCACGCGGCCGGGGGCGTCTTTCTTCCAGTCTGCTTCGCCCTTGGGAGGTGCGGCCGCCGCGACAGGCGCGCTGGCCTTGGCATCCCTCACGCTGGCGAAGTAGGCAATGATGTTGTCGCGGTCCGCTTTCTGGGCAACCGGAATCACCATGGACGAGCCCGGCACCACGGTAGTGGGCGAGGCGAGAAAACGATCGAGTGTGCGCGCATCCCACGTGAGGCCGGAGTCGCGCAGCGCCTTGCTGTAGCTGAACGCCGCATTGCTTGCGGACTTGCGCCCGAACACGCCGCTCAAATCCGGACCCTGAGCTCCACCGTTGTCACCGGGTTCGGCGCTATGGCAGAGCGAGCATTGCTGTTTGAAGGACGCCTTGCCGGCGGCCGTGTCGGCACTGAACGCCGGCGCGGCGACCGTCGTTGCCCCGAGCAGCGTCAGGCTCAGCATGGAAACGCGAATTCTCATCGGACCCCCTGGGTTCATTGGAAAAAAGCCGCCTGCGGCCTGCGCGGCCCGGCGCTTTTTCGGACGTCAGCTTTGTTTCCGGCGGCTACGCGCCCCGGGCAAAAAGCGCGGCTTTTGCCGCCTGCCTTGGCGCGTAGCTACGCCCGCCGAAGCCTGCATTCTACCGATGAACCGTTGAATCCCGGATTTCGTCGCTGCAAGGGCCGTACGGTGGAGCAGGGGGCAGATCGCCCCACCGTACGGCCACGACGCGGATCCCTGCTTACAAACTGCGCAGGAAGTTCACCAGGTTCTGCTTCTGCGTGGGGCTCAGCGAGTTGAACGCATTGATCGTCGCATTGGCCTCGGAGCTCTGATAAATCCCGTTGCCGTTGCTCCCGTGCGCCTGAATCGCGGACAGCAGGTTCGACGTACGTCCGTCGTGCAGGAAGAACACACGCTTGCCCAGGCCCCAGAGCGGCGCCGTGCGGAATTCATCGCCGCGCGCCGCGCCCTGCGTAATGTCGTCCGCAAGACCCGGGCCCATGTTGTGGATTGCAAGGTCGGAGAACAGGTTGGCGGTCTTTTCCTTCAGCGCCACCACGGTGGCCTTACCCGTGGGCAGTGATGGCGTGTGGCACAGCGCGCAGCCGATGTTCGTGAACGCATTACGCCCTTCGGCAATTGAATTGGCTCCTCCCGGCACCGTGGTAGAGGCAACGGGCTGATCCAGGAAGCGCATGAAGAACGCAAACTTCTCGATGGCGCTGATGGTCTCGATGCCCGTGGCGCCATCCGTCGTCGTGACGTCGTTCGGGAGCGTTGCGAACTGGCATGCCGGCGTCTCGTCGCGCTCGGTCTGGAAACCTTCGTTCGTAATGCCCATCTCCACGTTGTAGGCCTCGCCCGAAAACACCAGCGCCGTCGGGTTCTGCGCTTTCCAGCCAAAGCGCGAGATGCGCCCGTCGTTACCGTTGCGATTCACGCGGCCGGTAATGTTGCGCGCGGCTTTTGCGGAGCTCTGCGACGCCACGTTATCAAGGATGGCCTGGTCGGTAATCTCCTCGAGCAGGCCCATACCAAACACGGGGGTGGGCGTGCGGAAGATGACGTTGCCGTTCGCCTGATTCGCGCCGAAGTTTTCTTGCACGATGTTGCAGCCGGAAGCGCTGCCCGTGCCGTCGGCGCGTCCCCGGATCGTGAACAGCGAGTGCACACCCCCATCGGATTTGAAGCGCGCTTCGCGAATCGGCCCGTTTGCCGTGATGAACGAAGGCAGCGTGTTCAGGGCGCCGAAGGCGCTTGCCACCGCCACCTGGGGATTCACGGGGGGCGAGGTGCCGCCGATGTCCGGCTGCTGATGACAACCTCCGCAGCTATCCAGATTGAAACGCGGGCCGAGGCCATCGCCCACACCCTCTGCTTCCGCAAAATCCGCGCGGCCCGCATCGAAGAACACGAGCTCGCTGGGGGACAAACCCGGCAGCGGCGCCCCGGCGCCATTCGCCCCGGCGCGCACACCCGGATCGGTCTGCGCGAAGGCGGCTGCCGAGCCCACCAACGCCATTGCTGCGAAGAGTCCCGAGACCTGTCTGTTGTTCATGTGCGCCTTCCCTGGTTATTGCCTTCCGTGGGCTATTTATTTCGATTTGGCGGGCGCCGCCCGCAAGAACCACCCGGTCGGGAAGGCTAGTGGGACGCCCGGGCGGAGGCCATGGATCGGGTGATTGCAGGGGTCTGGATCAAAGGATGCAGTCACCCGGCGGACGGCAAGGGAACTTGAGCCCGGTCCGCACGTTAACCGTGCAGCTCTACATGAACGATCGAGGTGACTGTCGATGAATACGAAGCTTCTGAGTGTCTTTGCAGCGGCGGCGCTGTTTGCCCTTGCGGGTTGCAACAAAGCCGAATCCCCGTCTGAAGTTCAGCATGACGTCGCCGAAGCACAGCAGGATGCCAACAAGGATGTGACCCAGGCGCAGACCGACCAGGCCGACACGGTGGCGGATGCGAACAAGGAAGTCGCCGACGCGTCCCATGATGCCAGCAAGGATGTCGCGGGCAGCGCGTACGACGTGGCCGTGACGAAGGCCGAAGGCACGCACAAGGTTGCCGTCGAGAAGTGCGAAGCTTCGGGCGGCAGCGCGCAGAAGATGTGCAAAGAGCAGGCGGATGCCGCCCTCGATGCCGCCAAGGCCAATGCCAAGGCGATGTATCCCGACCGCAGCTGATGTGAGTCGCCTGGGTCGTGCAGGCTTGCCTGCCTGACCCGGGCAGCCGGATCGTTTCCGGCTCGATCGAGCGACTCGTCTGGCCGGGTGCCCGCAGGTGCCCGGCCAGACGCATTTCGGGCGTCGTTTGGCGTTACGATAGGCGCACCGATGAGCCGCAAAACGATTACCGATGTCGCCAACGCCGCAGGCGTGGCCATCAAGACCGTCTCCCGTGTACTGAATAACGAGCCGAAGGTTCGCGCGTCCACGCGCGAGCGC
>JBDTUL010000504.1:0-4776 GCA_040007735.1 Gammaproteobacteria bacterium
GGGTTCCGCCTTGTCGTAGTTGCCCAGGTCGAAATTGGACTGCGCGACGATGGTCCAGGCGATGCGCTGCTTGGCCGGATCGACCGCCGCCTGCCGGGCCAGCACCATCTCCGACACCTGAATGGCGCGCGGCAGATCTTTCGCCGCGAAAATCTCTTCAGCCGCGCGTGTGAGCACGCCCGCGCTATCCGGATGTTCCGGGAATGCCTGCGCAAACTTCACGCCCGCATTCGTTGCCTTGGCGTGCCACTCCGTTTTGGCGGCGCCGCTGAGCAACTCTTCCTGCTGCTTGTAGGCCACCAGCGAGGCATAGCCCGCAGTCGCCGACTTGTCGTTTTTGGGATAGAAATAGGCCGTGCGCTCGTATTCCGTCGCCGCATCGGAGAACTGCTTGCTCTCGAACAGAGTTTCCGCGAGCAGGTAGTTGGTAGCGGAGGAATCCGGGTCGTCCGGGAAGGACTTCAGGTAGTCGCGGTACCACTTCGCGGCTTCCTGGAAATCCTCGGTCTTCTTCGATTTCTGGGCCGTCGAATGGAAGTACGTGGCGACGTCCTTCAGGTTGGTCTTCAGCTCCTTGACCACCTGCGGATACTTCGCGCGATCGCGCCCCTGCCAGAAGGCGGTGCCGAAGTTGTAGCGCTCCACGTATTCGTGTTTGCCATCCAGCACGAGTTGCGTGAACCCGCCTTTGCGATAGGCCTCGATGCCCTGCATGGCGAGGTTCGGGGCAAAGTCGCTGTTTGGGTTGCGCGCGACGTAAGCGCGATACGTTGTGGCAGCGTCCTGGAAGCGCTGCTTCTCGACATACAGATCGCCCAACTGCGAGTACAGAAGATGCGCGTACGGAGTGTCACCGCGCTTGTTCAGGAAGGCATCCAGCGATTCGGCGCCCTCCAGATACGAGAACGTGACTGCCATGACACGCAGCGTGTCTTCGACGAGCTCGCGGTCCGCGCGCTTCAGGGACTCCGGACGCCGCGACGTCTTGCCGCCTTTGCCACCGAGCAGTTTCTGATCGAGCACGCCCGCGAACGAAGGCAGGCTCTCCTCGTTCAGCGACTGCTTGAACAGCGACCAGCCATGCTTGTAGAGGCTCTGCTCATAGAATGCGGAAGATGCCCCGCGATCGATGACGAACTTGTACGCGGACTGCGATTCCGGATATTTCTTGGCCGAGAACAGCAACTCGCCGCGGCGGAACTGCACTTCATCGAGCTGCGGCGACTGAGGATAGGTCTTCACCACACGGTCGAGCGTGGCGAGCGCCTGCTCCGGCTGGCCGGTGGTCTCGTAAGCGCGCGCGAGCTGGTAGAGCACCTGGTCGTTGCGCGGATAGCTCGGATAAGCCTTGAGCAGCGATGAATAGAGCTTGATGGCTTCGCCGCCCTGCAGGTCCACAGCGGTGACCTCGTTATCCATGCGATCGAGCTCGCCGGATTCGAGGTTCAGGTCGCCGAGACGGCGCAGCGCTTCGGCGCGCAGCTGCGGGTCGGTCTTCTGCAGCTCGAGGAAGCGGCGGTAGTTTTCCATCGCCTTCGAAGGGCTCGAAGGCATCTTCGCGTCCTTGCGGACGTCGACGGGCTTCGACTCCAGATCTTTGATCGTCTTGGCGGGCGCGGGCCGATCCGAAGGGAGCGTTGTCGTGCGCGACGCGTCGGCCGGGTTCAGCGGCGTCCGGCGCACTTCGACCGGCTTCGGTTTCAGATCCTTGATCGTCTTTTCTTTGTCTTCCGCTGCGAACGCCGGGTGCGTGAGCGCCAGAGCCGCAAGCACCGCGCAGAGGGAGGTGCCGCATCGAAACAGGGTGCCCGCCTTCTTCATGGCTTCGGCTCCGGGGCCGGCGGCGGCGTGCTCTCGTTCGCCGGCAGGGCGTCCGGCGAAGCGGCTCCATCAGCCGGTGGCAACGGGGCCAGGGCGGCGTCTGGGGGAGATTTCTGCTGTGACGGGGTGAAGTCTGTCGTCGGCGGGCTCGCGGGCGCCGGATCGGTGGAGGGCTGCTCCGCGGCGGGCTCTTCCGAGGAGGACTGGTCCGGGCCGGGTTCTTCCTCTTCCACCTCTTCCTTCGGTTTCGGCTTCGCCTCCTTCGGACCTGCGATGTCGGCATTCGCCGCGCGGTCGTACATGGTGGCAAGCGCAAAGCGCGCCTGAATCTGATACGTGGCGAGGCGATCCTTCTGCCCTTCCAGCTCTCTGACTGCGAGCTGCGCCAGATACGCGTTCTGCTTCTGCGCGGTGTCGACAAGGCGAATCTGCAAGGCATCGATGCGCTGCTGAAGCGCGGCGATGCGTGTTGCGAATTCACCTGTGTTGGTGGGCACGTCCTTGCGCGCACGCTGCACGCGAATCCAGCGTGCCTGCGCTTCGTGGAGCGCCAGATCCAAATCTTTGATCGTGCGCCGCTCGCGCCACAGGCGTGCTTTGAAAGAATCGTTGAGTCGGAAGTACAGCACGCCCTTTACCAGCCGCAGCCTGTCGCGAATGGCGGCGGTCTCTTCGTTGTCCGGCGCATCTACGAGGCCGGCTTCGATGCGCTGGATGCTCGCCCACTGGCCGCGCTCCTCGGCGGAGCCGAGCGCGGCCACATCGCCTTCGGATTCGATGGAGCTGAGGCGCCCGTCGAGCTCGTCGCGCGTGCGCTGGTGTTTATCGAGCGCGCCTTCCGCAAGCAGCGCATCGGCGCGCGGCAAGCGCTCCGCGTAGGCACGCTCGCGTGTATCGATCATGTTTCCAAAGGCTTCCATGCTGTCGGCCCAGCGATCGAGCGTCTTGCCGAGATAACTCAGGTCCCGATAGTTCTTCAGGCCTTCCTGGAAGTCGTGCCCGGCGAGCACGGCGTACAAGTAACGCGACTCCGGCGCGTCCGGCAGGCTCGTCAGCTGCCAGAACCAGCCATACTGCTTGTCCTGATCGTCGCCGAGAAGCGTATCGAGCATATTGCCGCTCTTGATACGCGCGATGGCCTCATCCAGTTGCACGCCTTCGGCATCGAATGACGTGACGGCCTGTTCGTAGTACTCCGCGGACTGCGCAGCCGCGTCGAGCTTGCCGAACGCATACGGCACGGCGAGATAGGATTCCTGCACGGCCGCGTCCAGCAGGTTGCGATCTCGCAGTTCCATCCAGGGGCCGAGCGCTTCCTGATATTTGCCCAGCGCGGCATTCGCCCAACCTGTGCCGAGCAGCGCCTTGTTCGAGTACGGCCCGTTCAGGCGGACGCGCTCCAGCGCCGTGAGCGCCGCCTGCGCATCGTTCGCCTGCAGGTGCGCAAAGCCGATGGCGAGGTTCGCGCGATCTCTCAGCGCAAGCAGTTCGGGGCGACTGGTCTCGAGCGTGCCCACCTGCGTAAGGTAAGGGTCCGCTTCACTGAGTTTGTTCTCGCGAACCAGGGCCACGCCGACGTTGAACTGCGCGTACGCCATCCAGTCCGGCGGGCCTTTCCAGTTCTTGAGCAGCGCCACGGCTTCATCGAACCGCCCGAGCCGCAGCAGAATGTTGGCATGGAGGTGCTGCTTCTCGGCTTCGAGCGCCGGCGGAAGCTTGCCCTG
Organism: Gammaproteobacteria bacterium; assembly: GCA_040007735.1. Lineage (GTDB taxonomy): Bacteria > Pseudomonadota > Gammaproteobacteria > Steroidobacterales > Steroidobacteraceae > JADGHX01. The sequence continues at coordinate 3,546 of JBDTUL010000504.1, forward strand.
CACCTGGGTGATGGCCTTCTCGGCGCGATCGAGATAGCCGCGGGCGTACCACACCTTCGCAAGATAGAACCACGCGCGGTTGCGCACGCCTTCCGGCGTCGCCGGCGTCAGCAGTTTCTCGAAGCGCTCGCCGGCTTCGTTGTGCAGGCCGAGAGAAAGATAGAGACCGCCGAGGAGCAGCTGTGATTCAGCGGAGTGATGCGACAGCAGGCCCCATTGCTCATAGGCATTGAGCCGCGTGATGGCCTCGAAGTCGTCGTCCTGATAGAAATAGAACAACACGTCGCCGTAGTGCAGGTCCTGCACGACGGTTTCCGGCAGCTTGCCCGTGTCCTTACGCGCGGCGGGCGCCGGCGACGCCAACGCAGCCAGCGCCAGGAGGGCGGCCAGGGAGCATAGTGAACGCAAGCAGCGCATCGGGACCCGCGGGGACTATTCCCAATCCTTGATCTCGAACTCCGGCTGCTGCTTCTTCTGCCGGTCGTTGATCTTCAGCTCCAGATATTTCGCGCCGATGCCCTTCTCGAAGCGCAGCGTGGCGCCGCGCTTGTAGTCACGTTCGTTCGGGCCCTTGCCGGTGAAGAACGCCACGAGCTCGTGGTCGCCCACCTTCAGGTTGCCGAGATACAGGCGCTGCACGCCGCCCTTCAGAAGCGCTTCGGCTTCACGCGGCGTGTAGAGGTAGTTCGTCACCTCTTTCTGGTCGATTTTGAGCGTTACGTTGTCGAGCGCAAAGAAATCACCGACATCCATCGAGACGAACACCGCCACCTGGGTGTTGGCGGGGAACAGCAATTCTTCTTCGAGGACGAACAGATCCTTGTTCAGGTCGACGACATCTTTCTTCAGGCCCTGGACTTCTTCATCGAGCCCGCGCGTGTCGGCTTGCGGCTCGGTGCTGGCGCCTTCGACAGGGGCGGCAGCATCTGTGGGCGCAGCGGCGGAATCTCCGGGTGCAGCGGCGGCGTCGCCAGCGACAGGCTGGGCCTGATCTTGCGTTGGCGCCGCTTGCGTGACGGCCGAAGCAGCCGGAGCGGGTGCCGGCGCCTGAGCGAAGGCAATGCCCTGCGCAGCGGCGATCAGGCCAAGGGATGCGAGCGCAACGGTGAGCGCGTGCGCTCGCGGCCGGCGTAGAGGTGACGGATCACGCAGCATAGGTCTCCGATCATTCATTCAGCAGCGCACGCAGCTGTTGCAGATACAGCGCGTCTTCCTTGCCGCTGTAGTCGCG
>JBDTUL010000505.1:0-4773 GCA_040007735.1 Gammaproteobacteria bacterium
GACCAATGTGCCGCCGAGGAAATCTCGTCTTGTGATCGAAGGATCGTCGGGGCTCATGGTCACCTTTCGTCAGAGGGAGACGTTCACGACCTGAACGGTGGTGTATTCCTTCAACCCGTCCACATTGAATTCCACGCCGATGCCGGAAGCCTTCACGCCACCGAACGGCGCCATCGGGTGAAGCGCACCGTGATGGTTCACCCACGCGGTGCCGCATTCGAGACGGCTCGCATACGAAGACGCGGCGGCAACATCATTGCCCCACACCGAACCGCCCAGGCCCACTTCCAGAGAGTTGGCGCGCGCGATGGCATCTTCCACCGACGAATACTTGATCACCGGAATGATCGGCCCGAACTGTTCTTCCTTCACCACGCGCATGTCGTCAGTGACATCCGCGATGATCGTGAGGGGGTAGAAGAACCCCGCAGCCTTCGGCTTCTCGCCGCCCGTGACGATGCGCGCGCCGCGCGCCTTCGCCTCGTCCACCATGGACGACACCTTGTCGAGCTGCATGCGATTCGTGAGCGGCCCGATGAGGTTCTTCGGGTCCATGCCGGGGCCGACCGGAATCTTGCTCACGTACTCGGCGAACTTCGTCACCACTTCTTCGTACTGGGATTCGTGCACATAGAGCCGCTTGAGGCACGCGCACGTCTGGCCCGCATTGAGGAAGCAGCCCCAGAAGAGCTTCTCCAGCATCGGCGCATCTATTTTGGTACCCGGCAGGATGACGCCTGCATCGTTCCCACCGAGCTCCAGCGTGATGCGCTTCAGCGTTTGCGCGGCACCCGCCATCACCTTCTTGCCGGTGGCGACCGAGCCGGTGAAGACGACTTTGTCGATTCCGGGATGCGCGGACATGTGGTTGCCCACTTCCGCATCGCCCGTCACTACGTTCAGCACGCCGGGCGGCAGAACCTGGTTGGCGATCTCAACGAGCCGCAGTGTCGACAGCGGCGTGAACGGCGAAGGCTTGATGACCACCGTGCAACCCACACGCAGCGCCGGCATGATGTGCCAGACGGCAATGATCATCGGCCAGTTCCAGGGAGTGATGGAACCCACCACGCCTACGGGCTTGCGGTGCAGGACGATCTTGCCGGTCTTGTCGTCCTGAATGACTTCGTCAGGGAGGCTCAGGGAGGCCGTCACGCGCGTCCAGGCAACCGCGCCGCCCACTTCGAAGTTCGCGCCGGGGCCCGTCTGGGACTTGCCCTGCTCGCGCGTGATCAGCTCCGACAGCTCCGGATGGTTCTTCTCGACCAGGTCGGCAATCGCCATGAGCTTGGCGACACGCTCGGCATCGGGCAAGGCGGCCCACTTGGGCAGGGCTTCCCGAGCGCTCTTAACCGCAAGATCCAGCAGTGCCACCGTGCCCAGCGGGCACTTGGCGACGAGGGTCTCATCGGCAGGGTTGAGAACATCGAAAGTGCCCGGGGTGGGCGTGGCTTTTCCGCCAATCGTCAGGGTATACGCAGACATCAGAAGCCCCTCGTCGTAAGTGGCCCGCGGCAAACGGGCCGGATTGAAAGATAGGTCGTCACAGCCCGATCACGCGATACGGCATGCGAAACGAACGTGCGGGATCGGAAAATCGTCGCGGTGGCGCCCGCCTAGGAGCCTGTCCGAGTAATGGGCACCGTAGCGAGGGCGTCCCTCATGGGGCAGCTTGGTGCGATCGTTTCGCGCGCATAGGAGGGACTATGCAAGCGAAAGGATCGCTCCAAGATGCCCCGTGAGGGGCGGCCGCAGCAGGTGGCCATTATTCGGACAGGCTCCTAGATGGCGCGGCGGAGCGTTACAGACGGCGCAACGCCGATCTGCTGGCGGTAGTAGTGAGCGTAGCGGCCGAAGTTTGCGATGCCGACGCCGAGCATCAGGCTGGTCACGCTCTGGCGCGAGTCTGCGGCGAGCAGCGCGCGATGCAGGGCCGCCACACGCGCGCGGCGGACATACTCCGCCGGGCTGATGTCCAGCGCCTGCCTGAAGCCGTTCTGAAGCGTACGCGGCGTTACGCCGATGGCCGCCGCGATGTCCGCGACCGAGCGAATATCGGACAGGTGAGCCTCCACGTATTCCTGCGCGCGCCGCACGTGCCAGGGCGTGGAATCATCTTCACCGCTGCGCAACGCTTCGGAATAATTGTGGGGCGCCGCCTCGATGAGCAACTCGATGAGCGTGCGCGAGTACTGCCGCCGAACCTCTTCAGAGGCGAGCACCGTCGGCGCGCTCGCCGATAGCTGGCATATGTGCGTGATGAGCTGGCACCAGGCGAGGCCGAAATCCGAGGCCACCGCGATTTCCAGGTCGAACTGCACGGGCTTGTTCAGGCGCCGGCCAAGCTTCTCGGCGAGCCGTTCCTCCACCGCCGTGCGGGCCACCCGCGTGGTCAGGTGCAGGCACGTGGGGGACATGCGAAAGCCGGTGCGCTCATATGGCGAGGTGACCACCAGAGCTTTGGTAGTCGTGGACACCGCCCGATCGCCGCTCGTAACGTGACCTTCGCCGGCGAGCGCCCACTTCACCATGAAGTAATCGGAGATGCAGCCGGCGTCGATGTCGACCGGAAAACCGTAGCGGAGACTCGCAAGCGCGCAGTCGCCGAGGTCCAGCGCCGAGAGCGAGGCGAGCCCGCGAGGCTGGCGCTCGTAGACCTTCAGCCGGTGCCGGGAGAGACAGGCGGCCACCATGTCCTGCGCTTCGTCGATGGAATGGGCGAGGTGCACGCCGGTCGGGTCCGGACACAGCTGGGTTCCGCGGCGTTCCGTTTCAACGAGCATCGGCATTGTCCGCCCCGCCTTGCGTGGAGGTGAATCCGGCGTGTTTCAGGCCGCCGGTGGATCAGTGCCGCTGAGCGTACCAGTCCCGGAGCGGACGGCGCATCTATTCAGGGGCGCCCGTCCCCGCGCCGGTTGGCGGGTTTTCAGGGTCAGGCACCACCTGCCCTTTCAGCTGGTACGAGCGGCCGCGGAACAGCGCGACTGCCGCACCGTGCTGGTTTGTCACAGTGATGTCGTAGAGGCCTGTTTTTCCAGCGCGCCAGAGCTGGGTTGCGGTGGCGGTGAGGCGATCACCCTCGTAGCCGGGGGCGACGAAATCGATAGTGGCGCCCGCGGCAACCGTCACGGCGTTGAAGGAGTTGCAGCAAAAAGCAAAAGCACTATCCGCAAAAGTGAACAGGTAACCGCCGTGGCAGACACCGTGGCCGTTCACCATCTCGGGGCGCACGAGCATGGTGGCCCTGATGAAGCCGGGTCGGACTTCGACGATTTCTATACCCAGGCCGCGCGTGGCCGCGTCTCCCTCGTACATGGCTCGGGCGGTGCGCTCGGCGAGGTGTTGGGCGGCGGCTTGCGGCGCCGGTGCGGAATTCTCGGTTTTGCTCATTGATGTGCTCGCTCGTGATTGCTCGTATGCACTGCCCAAGGCTCGTGCCCCGCGCTTTCTGCTCGTCTGACGCGCTGACCGTCAATCGCCGGGTCAGTCGCCACGCCCTATTCTCCCGCGTCGGATATCAATGCGTCATACTGCGGCAGCAATGAGCCGCCCCTATGACGATGTCGTCGTGACTGCGCCCGTCACGATACCGTACGTTCGCAACAGCCCGCATGGCACGCATTGGTTCATTGCCCGTGCCCTCAGCGAGTTGCTCGCTTCATCGGGCCTCACCAGGCAGAGCATCGATGGACTGAGCCTCGCAAGCTTCAGTCTGGCCCCCGATACGGCGATCGGCGTTACCCAGCACCTCGGCCTCAGTGTGACCTGGCTGGATTTCATCCAGCTGGGTGGCAACGCTGGCATCGTCGCCTTGCGTCGCGCGCTGAGAGCGGTTCAATCGGGCGATGCTGAGGTGGTGGCCTGCGTTGGCGCGGATTCACACCAGGCGGGGTCGTTCCAGGACACCCTCGCAAACTTCAGTTTGTTCGCTCGCGATGCCGTTCTGCCTTATGGCGCCGGCGGGCCGAATGCGAGCTTCGCGATGCTGACGTCCCACTACATGCGTGAGTACGGCGCTACACGCGAGGATTTCGGCAAGCTCTGCGTGGCTCAGCGTGAGAATGCGCTGGGGTATCCGCATGCGCTGTTCAAAACGCCTTTGACGCTTGCGGAGTATCTGAGCTCGCGCGTGATCGCCGAGCCGATTCATTTGCTCGACTGCGTGATGCCTTGCGCGGGGGCGGAGGCGTTTCTCGTGATGACGCGCGCACGGGCCGAGGCGCTTGGGTTGCCGTTCGTTCGCGTTTTGTCTACGTGCGAGCGGCACAACGCGTTTCCGGAAGACCCGATTCAGATGCGCGGCGGCTGGGTGCTGGATCGCGAGCGCTTGTTTGGTGATGCCGGCATTGCGCCTGCCGATATCGATTTCGTCGAGACGTATGATGACTATCCGGTAATGTCGATGATTCAGCTGGAGGACCTGGGGTTCTGCGCTAAAGGCGACGGGCCGGAGTTCGTTCGCCGCCACGAGTTCACGACGAGTGGCAGCTTTCCGCTCAACACCAGTGGCGGGCAGTTGTCAGTGGGCCAGGCGGGGTGTGCGGCCGGGTTTCTGGGGTTGGTTGAGGCGATTCGGCAGTTGTCGGGGCAGAACCTGGCGCGGCCGGTGGCCGGTGCGAGGTTCGGGCTCGCGGTGGGGTTTGGGATGATTACCTATGACCGGGGGCTGTGCTCGGGGGCGGCGGTGCTGGCCAAGAGCGATGCGTAGCGGCACCTCGCTGCTTTATTCATGAACCGCACTGAATATCAGCGGCGGACGTGGCCCGCAGGTCC
>JBDTUL010000506.1:0-4772 GCA_040007735.1 Gammaproteobacteria bacterium
CGATTGACGCGCAGATCGAAAATATCGAAACGGTTGTAGTGCCCCGTGACGTCGTGCATTTGCCGCGGCTGAATGCAGCGGCCGAGGTCGATGTCCGCGTAGACGATGCCCTCCTCGTCGATCAAAGCCTCACCGATGACTCGCCCGTCAGGACCCACCACTCCCGAGAAGGCGCTGTGAGGGCGCATCAACATTTCGCGAGCTTTCGGATGCACCTCGCGCAATGCCTCGCGGATTTCCGGCGACACGGTCGAGCAGGAAACCACGGTGAACACTTTTCCTTCGAATGAATGCGCGGCGGCGCGCAGCCGAATGGCTTCGGCCATATCGTAGTCCAGCGGCGCTACAGGCAGTGCGATGTAACTTGCGACGTGCACCAGCTCCCCTTGCGCCAGCAGACTGAAGCGCGCCAGCGCATTGGTGTTTTCCCCACAGGCTAGGGAACCCAATGGGCCGACACTCGTCTGGTACACCCGCAGTCCCGAAGCATCGCCAGGTGCCCACGTGAGTTTTTCAGCCCATGTGGGCACGAGTTTGCGATGGCGCCCGAGGATCCGGCCATCTTCGCCAATCGTGACCAGCGTGTTGTAGAGGGTGGCCACGCCCGTGCGACTGCGTTCGTTCACGCCGACGACGACGTGCACTTTGTGTCGCGCCGCCGCCTGCGCGATCTTCGCAATCTCGACACCCGGTATCTCTATCGCCGACCTGCAAAGCCGCTCGAACCACGGACTCGCCTCGAGAGGATTCATGAGCCAGCTCCAATACGGATAGCCAGCGACGAAAACCTCAGGAAACGCGACGAGGCGCGCGCCATTCCGCGCCGCCTCCGCGATCAGCGCACACACCTTGTCGACGGTTGCGTCGGTATCCAGAAAGACGGGTGAAGCCTGGACCGCCGCGGCCTTGAAGGTCGGTAGAGTCAGCATTACCGCTTGTCGTGCTCGATCATCTGCAGAATCGCTTTCGTCAACGGCGAGTCTTCGTTGTATAGCGCGAGCACCGCGCCACCGTGGTCCGCACCGGGTTCGATGGCAACATTCACCTGTACTGCCTTGGCGAGCAGTGCCGACTTCATCTCCACGATCCCTTTCATGAATCGCTCGTTCGTCTCCTTCTCGCCACGCGCCAGAATGAAGGCAGGCGTCGGGTCTTTGACCAAGCTGACGGGGTTCAACCGAGCGCGCTCGGCAGGCGTTGGGGCTGCGTAGGTGAGCCACCCCAGCGTGGACCAGTCGGCGTACCCCCCGCTGATCGCAGCAACGCCGCGCAGCGCAGTTTTCGGTAGCCCGGCCTGTGTCATCCACTGCCTGTCCGTCCCGGCATTCGCTGCGAGCAGCGCGCCGGCTGAATGGCCGCTGACGAAGATTCGATTCGGATCGCCGCCATATTGAGCGATGTTCTTGTAGATCCAGACGATGATCGCCCGGGTGTCTTCTTCCTGGTCGCGGTAGTGGATCTTGTTCGCCGGCCCGCGCTCTATGAGCCGATAACTCGCAACCACAGTAACGACCCCATGCGCGGCAAGGGGTGTCGAAACGTATCCGTAGTGCGCTCGGTCACCTTCTTCGAAGGCGCCCCCGTGCAGAAACAGGAAAACCGGAGCGTTGGTGGGCTTCTTCTGCGGCATGAATACGTCGAGCCGCTGCTTTGGGTCCTTGCCGTATTCGAGATTCAGTGCGTGCGGCACACGCTCACGAGTCAGGCCACTCCTGATGTTGGCCTCTTTGTACATCTGGAAGAAGTCGGTGCCACCGTTACCCTCCTCGAACCCGTATTTCACGGACGCATAGTCCAGGTAGTTCTGCGCGTTCGCACCCGCGCTTGCGAGACTCAGCGATGCCGCGATCCAAATAATTCTTTTGCGCACAACTTGCATTTCGTGATCCTCGGTGTTCTTGAAAGTGACGGAAGACTCAGGCCGCGACAACCGGGTTGCGCAACGTGCCGATCGCTGGAATAGAGGCTTGGACGACATCGCCGGGCCAGAGCCACTCCTGTGGACTACGCCCTGCGCCGACACCGGCGGGAGTGCCCGTGGCAATGATGTCACCGGGCTCCAGCGTGATGCCCTGGCTGATGTCCGAGATCAGGGCCGCCACCGAGAACAACATGTGGCGTGTGTTCGAGCTCTGCTTGACGACACCGTTGACGCTGAGACTCAAATCGAGAGTCTGGGGGTCCGGAATCTCATCGGCCGTCACGATGCAAGGGCCGAACGGCGCATACGTGTCCTGGCCCTTCGAATAGATCCACTGGCCTGCACGGCGGCAGTCGCGCGCACTCATATCCACGAGCACGCTGTAGCCAAAAACGTACTGCAGGGCGTCCGCCACCGCGACTCGCTTCGCCCGTTTACCGATGATTACAGCGAGCTCCACTTCCCAGTCGAGCTGCTGAGTCAGCGCCGCATTGTGCTCTATCGCATCCCCTGGGCCGATGACGGTTGTCGGCGGCTTCGAAAACAGTACCGGTTGCTTGGGCAGGTCCTTCGAGGTATCGAGAGATTGCGCGGACTCGGCAACATGCTCCACGTAGTTCAGGCCGATGCCGAAGATGTTCTTACGGGGCCGGGGAATCGGCGCCAGCAGAGTCACATTCTGCGCAGGGTACGCAGCTCCCGCCGGCCAACGCCCGCCTGCGTCTTCGAGCAGGCTCTGCGCCGCGCGCAGGGCCGCGGGGCCCAGATCGATCAGCTCGAGCATCGAGGTCGGAAGGAACACGTTCGAGGGCACCCCGAGCGATTCCAGGTCGACGACCATGTCATCGACCAACACGCCGAGTCGCGCTCCAGCGCAAATCTCCAGACGATACGTTACCAAGCGCATGAAGGGCTCCGAGACATCGAGTGAATCTCCAGGGTGGCGAGTGTGAAATCTTGCGTGAGCTTTCTCAGACAATGACCAGTTGATGTCCGCCGTTTTCGGCGAGCGCCTGTTCGCGATACAGGCCCAGAGCGTTGATCACCGGCAGATCGTGGAAGCAGAAAAGACAGGCGTCATCCGTCTCGCTTGCATTGGCATGCTCGTGGAATGCCCACGAGGGGACGCAGAAAATATCGCGTCGGCGCCAATCGAAACGCTTGCCGTTGATGATCGAGTAGCCGCTGCCCTTTGCCACCTGATAGAGAAAGCTGCCGGTGTGGCGATGAGCCTTGGTTCTCTCTCCCGCGCGCAGCAATTGCATGCTCGCACCCAAGGTAGGCATCACAGGGCCGCCCGTGAGTGGATTTACGTAGTTCATCAGCGTGCCATCGAACGGACTACCCGGCGCGGCGCGTGAGTAGCGGAGCAACGCTTCATAGGTCGGGCCCCACTCGTATTTGAAAAGCGGCGAGTACGGCTTGTTCCATGTCGAGGCCTGCGGCTGCAGCGCTGTGGCAGCCCAAGTGTCCGTCGAGTCGTCGACAGGGTGGGCCACGGCCTGGTTGAGCTGCGGATGCACCACGTAGAAGCCGGCTTCCATGGCATTGACCAGTGGAATATCGAGCCCGTCCTGCCAGATGCACTGAGTGCCATCGGCATCGACACCGTGCTCATGCCAGGTGCCATTGGGCGTGAGCACGAAATCGTTCTCTCCCAGTGTCATCTTGTGGCCGTCGACGATCGTAAAGGCGCCCCGCCCTTCCATGATGAAACGCAGCGCTGAAGCAGAATGCGCGTGCGCAGACGCGAGCTCGCCCGGCTTCATGGTCTGAAGCCCCGAGTAAAGCCAACCGACGGCCGCCGATACCTCGCGCCGCCCCGGGTTGTTGAGATAGATCACACGGCGGCCGGCTTTTTCGGGCGTGACGAGATCGGAGGAACGCAGCACGTGAGGGCGCAGATCCTCGTAGCGCCAGAGCATAGGCACCGACATGGACTTCGGTTGATACGGCTCGATCTTGTTGGCCACTGTCCACAGCGCGCCAGCGGCGCAGCGCTCGAGCGATTCGTAATACGCCACCAATTCAGGCGTATCCGCCACGTTGGCGCGGCCGGCTACCTCTTCGCGATATTGATCGTGAGACGCCTTCGCCATGACTCTCTCAGGAGCGCGCCGGTGTCATGGCGCGCTCGAATGCCGCCTTCCCGGCCCGATACGCGACGGGCCACTGAATCTGGCGATAGCCGAGGCGCGCCGCCTCTCGCAGAGTCCAGACCGGGTCGGCCAGCTGCAGTCGAGATAGCGCGCACAGGTCTGCACGGCCCGAAGCGATGATGCCGTTGACCTGATCGGCATCGGAGATGGCGCCTACAGCCATGGTGGCGACACCGCCTTCATTGCGGATCCGGTCCGCGAATGGCGTCTGGAACATCCGTCCATAAATGGGCTTCTGGTCGGCTACGACCTCGCCGGAGGAGCACGAGACGATGTCCGCACCGGCCTCCTTCAACAACGCGCCGGTGAGCACGGCTTCATCGACCGTCGTACCACCCTGCACCCAATCAGTGGCTGAAACGCGAACGGAGATTGGCAAGTCAGCAGGCCAGACCGCACGCATTGCACGTAGCACTTCGAGCGGAAACCGCATTCGATTCTCGAGCGCCCCGCCATACTCATCGCTTCTGAGATTGGTCAGCGGCGAGATGAAGCTGGACAGCAGGTACCCATGGGCCGCTTGCAGCTCGAGCCAATCGAAACCGGCAACGGCCGCGCGACGAGTGGCAGCGACAAAGTCCGCGCATACCCGCTGAATATCATCGCGAGACATCTCGCGAGGTGTCTGCGAGACCCCTGGCAGGAAGGCCATTGCGGATGCGGATATCAGCGGCCAGTTGCCGGAGACCAGA
>JBDTUL010000507.1:0-4770 GCA_040007735.1 Gammaproteobacteria bacterium
CGACGCTCACCGGCTGCCGGGTCTGCAGATGGCCATCGCCCCCCGATACTGAGACGGAATTGCCCAGCCGGCCGTGCCAATGTAAGCGTTGCTCAACCGTGTGCGGCCCGGGGCGCGACACTCGAAACCACCGTAGGGGCAGCAATAGCATCAGGAATCTGCGCGAGGTCTCGCTCGCCGTGACACTGACGTATATATAGAGTGAGTTCGGCATAGCGCTGCGCCACATCAGCGTCGAACGCCAGAAGCTGAGGGCCGCTCGCGCGCCCGAAGCGATCGAGCAAATCCGTGCAAGCTCGCTCTATTAAATGTCGAGCCATCAGGGCGCGCCGCTGGCCTTCGTTGCCCGCATCCAGGGGATCGGCATCGATTTCCGCGCCGGCCTGCGTCAGCACCGCTCGCATGCCCCACTCTGTTGCTTCCAACGCGCCAAGGTGCGCGCGGGAATGCGGATCGCGCCGGTTCAATACACGCGCCGCGTCGACCAAGCCAGCCGCGCCACCCGCCCAGCAAGCTGCGGGACCGATCGCTCCGTGCCAGAAACCCGGCCGTGTGAGATACCAATGAGACGGCCCGACGAGCTCGCTCTCCTCGAGCAACACCTGATTGAACGTGACAGTAGCCGTGCTCGTTGCCGCAAAGGCAGGCGCGGCCCAATCTCTCGCGTCGATCGTCAGGCCCGGCGCGGCGAGCGGCACGCTCACCAGACGAAGAACATCGCCTTCGTGTGCCGTGACAAGCGCCCGATCCAGCAGCCCGGCACCGCTACAGTAACGCTTGACGCCATCGAGCCGCAGCTGCCCTGAGTCGGTACGCGAGAGCTTCAGCCAACTCGTTGGCCCATCGGACGCCCACACGCCGAACAACGCGCCCGCCGGCGCATTCAAGCGCGCCTCGGCGACTATCGCCACCGCGTCCGTATGCGCTTCCGCGAGCCGCGCGAGCGACAGATCTTCCCGCCCCAACTCGAACAATGCCGCATGTCGCGCCGCCGTTTGTCCCGCGCCGGGAAGGGGCAGCCGTAATGCTCCCTGACGATCCAGCTGGCGCAAGCGCGCGATGACATCATGCATATAGCGCTTCCATTTTCAGTCGCAAAGTATCGGCAAATCCGCCGCGTGCGCGCCCCTGTAAGCGGTCGCTGGTGACAACGACGCTCGCTATGGAAGACACGACACGCCAACCACGCGCGCGCACACGCCCCCACAGACAGTGATCTTCCGCCAGCGCAAGGCTGCTCCAGCCACCCGCGTCAACATAGGCATCGGCGCGGAAGCCGAGGTTGGCCCCATGAACGTGGGGATGAGTGCCGTCCTCGTTAAGGGTGTAGTCCTGCATCAGCGCACGAATGACATCGGGTCGTTGTGACTCAGCGCTGTCCACGCGCACGATGCCCGCCACTGCAGTGAACCCTTGATCGGCAAATTCCAGCTGACGCGCGACCCACTCTTCGCTGACTGCCGAATCGGCATCGGTGTTCGCCAGCCAGAGCCGACCTGCGTGGGCCGGCCCAAAATGCTCGAGCACCCGCGCGCTCCCGAGCCGGCGTGCGACACCGGGCGATGCCACCCCGCATTCAACTACTTCGCCGCGGGCGCCCAGGAACGCACGAGCGCGCGCCGCGGTGTCATCCCGACAGGAATCTGCGACAACGACGATCCAGCTCGAGTCGACCGATGCGCAGACATCGAGCGAATCGACGATAGAATCTATGCACGCCTCAATGGATTGACCTTCATTGCATGCCGGTACTACGACACCCACATGCCAGGCGGAGCGGGACGCGACAACAGTATTCATTAGATTTTCCACCACGTATCGAGTCGAAAACCGGTGTGGCGCTCGCTCTGGACGTGAATGAGCGACAGGTTATCGAGGAGAATCTTGTGCACTTCGTCACCATGAAGTACGTGATCTGCACTGTGCCCCAGCCAATGCACAGCTACGATCTCCCCCACCGGCTCCAGCACCTGTTCCAGACGAAGCGCCAGGGCAGCGAGGGTTTGCGCATCGAAGTAGTACCCTATCTCGCTCAACACGATCAGATCGAAGGTCTGCGACCTCGGTGTGTCGAGGATGTCTGCGCACTCAACGTGCACATGGGGGGAGCCGGCGAACCGCTCTCGGGCACGCACAACCGCAGTGGGGGCAATATCGGTTGATAGCAGGCGATCGCAGCGTGGGGCGAGGCGCGCTGTCAATTCGCCGATCGAACACCCCGGTTCATAAGCGCGCGCGTATCGAGTGTGCGATAGCGCTGCAACAGTCACCGCGTACTTTGCCTGTTCGTAATCCGAGGACGCGAAGTTCCATGGGTCGGGCGCGCTCTGATAGAGACGTTCAAACGCAATCGCGGAAGTGGCATCGGGCGCAGCGCGTCTCATAGCACGAACACCTCATACGGCCGATCAAAATACGCGAGCACATGGGGTGGGACGATTGCGCCCCCTGGACGCTCCTGGACCTGCGAATGAAATTGCGAGATTGCGCGACGCTTGGCCACTCGCGCCGCGGGCGTAAGAGCAAAGCGCGCCACGCCGGCCGCGCTACGCAACTCCCCGCTGCCACGGTGCCACGCCCAGATCGGATAGCGCGCCAGGGCCAGCCCTGCGCGCGTCGCGATTCTCCGGCAGGCACGGCCGACCGCGTCGTGATCGGGGTGCCCGTCGTGCTCGAACGGTGCGACGAGCCAGCCGACACTGCCAACATACGGGGCGAGGGCCTCCGGAAGCTGAGCTTCCAGTTCGGAAACCCCGCCGTCCGGCAGATGCAGTTCAATCAAATTGATAACGCCGGTTCCCAATGCCTTCATGGCACGCGCGCGTTCTTTCCGGCGAACCCGCGCGAGGCCCGCAATCTCAGGGCACGCGGCTTCACCGTCCGTCACTGCGATCACTGTGACCGGACGGCGGCGGCTCAGCCAAGCTGAAATCAAGCCTCCCGCACCCAGCGTCTCATCGTCCGGGTGAGGTGCCACCACGACCAGCGGCCCAGGCTTGGGTTGCCAGCGGGGCACTCGATCCACCCATGTGCGCCAGGCGGATTCGGAAGCTCCGTGGAGCGAGGTGTCGAAAGAGGAGTCGGCTGCAGTCGAGGCCATGATCAGCGGTCTAAAGTAGTCCATTCGTGAACGTCAGGTCAGCAAACGACCATCACCGCGCGCGGTTCCGCCGCCTCGACTCGCACGCGGCGCGAACGCGCGATAGCTCAGGAAGTCCACGGCAACGGCGTGGCTTACCTCCACTGTGACGGCGCGCAATGCGCGAATTTCAGCCACGTTGCATAAGGTCCCGGCCGCACTCGCTCGGGAGCATCGTTCTTGAAGCGAAGTGGTGCGTGGTGGACCTTTCAACCTGCACCTTGAGCTGCGTGCTCGTAGCTGTGTTTGCCTGGCGCGTTTCAATTCAGGCAACTGCCGCGACGGCAGGCGCGGCCGGCCTGCTGCTGGGTAGCGTTTACATGGTGTGGGAATATGCTTCGCAGGGGGCCACCGTCGTCGCATCGATCGCACAGCACTTTCAAACTTTCGCGCGCCAGCAAGCCGACTACGCGAGCGCGGACGCCATACGAGAGGCCATTCCCGCTGCTCTCCTCTCCGATAAGGGCGCAGCGCCTGCTCGCTGGCACCGGCTCGACGTGCACGATCTCAGCTTCCGTCATACATTCAGCCGCGAGGCGACGCCCTCGCTGGATCGCATCTCCCTCTCACTGTGTGAGCGAGTGGATGGCTCGCCCTCCCCTGAAGATTTCTCTCACGCACTTCGCGTTGCGCGTGCGGACTTTCTCGACACTGGTGCCTTGGGTTTAGAGCAGGATGTTTCGGAGCGCACAGGCAATTGGTCTGGGGGACAGCGCAGCCGAATAGCTCTTGCACGCGGGGTGCTTGCCGCGCGCGGCAGCAGCCTCGTCTTGCTGGATGATCCCACGGCTAGCCTGGACCCCACCACCGAGGCTCTTGTCTACTCCAGCCTTTTCGCAGAATTCCCCGACGCCTGCATCGTGTCTTCGGTACACCGGCTGCATCTGCTCGATAGATTCGATGAGGTATTGTTGATGCGGGCGGGTCAGCTGGTAGCTCAAGCGTCTCCCGCCGCGCTGGCAGCTGGCTGCGAGGAGTTTCAAGAGTGGGTCGGCGTGCGCAAGGCCGCGCCAAGTGAGGAGCCTCACGCCGCTGTCGCAGCCTGACCGGTTCGGCAGGGCGACTCTGAAAGGCAAGCAGATACGTGTAGCTCGACCCCACCCTGTATGCTGCGCTTAGGAAGCTGAGCGAATCGACGCGGGCGCCACCTCAGGCCAGGCGCGGAGCGGTTGCTCGGCCAATGCCACGCAGGTTCCGAAGCCAAAGGCAAAATCATGACAGACGAGGGCTTTATTCCGTATCTCGTCATCGTCCGCTTCGATAAGGGCGAGGGTCTCCGCGACCGGCTCGAAGAGTCGCTGCCGCTGATGAGCGATGCACTCTCGGAGTTGGGCAACGTCGAGCCGGTGACGTCTTCCTACGACGGGTCGTCGGTCACTTATCTGCTCGAAGCGCACCCTGACTTGCAACCGGCCCAGGTTGTCTCGCAACTGCAATCGCCGAAGTCCCGCAAGGTGTCGCCATTGAAGACCCAGGATAAAGTGCTGGTGGTTGCCGTTCAATGCGCCGTGGCGTCAAGACTGGAACGGGTTACCGAATGGCTTCGTGAACGCGAACTGCTCGTGTAGCTGCAAGATGTCGGTGTCGTCCTCGGGTTTCGCTATCGAGACGTCACAAGGAACGGGCCTTGC
>JBDTUL010000508.1:0-4769 GCA_040007735.1 Gammaproteobacteria bacterium
CACCTGAAGAAGCGCAGCCTCACCAGCCGCAGCCGGGTGGCGTGATGGCCTTCATGGCACAACTGTCGAGAACGCAGGGCCAAGCCACCCGCTGTCAGGTCGAACGATGAGCTTCATTCAACAGCTATCCGATGCCTGGGCAAGCAACGACTCGCTCGTCTGCGTCGGCCTCGATCCTGAAATAGAGCGCCTGCCTGCCTCCATCGCCGGCGAAGCTTCACCCATCTTCCAGTTCAACAAAGCCATCATCGACGCCACGGCGGATCTGGTGTGCGCGTACAAACCGCAGTTCGCGCACTACGCAGCCTACGAAGCGGAAGATCAGCTCGAACGCACAATCGAATACATCCACCGCACCTATCCGAACGTGCCGGTCATTCTCGATTCAAAGCGAGGCGACATAGGCAGCACCGCCGAGCGCTACGCCATCGAAGCGTTCGAACGCTATGGCGCGGATGCCGTCACGGTGAACCCCTATCTCGGCGGAGATTCGCTCGAGCCCTTCCTCAAGCACGAGAACAAGGGCGTCGTCATTCTCTGCCGCACCTCCAATCCGGGCGCGCGAGACGTGCAGGATCTGGAAGTGGGCTCGAAGCGTCTCTATCACGCCATCGCAGAGCTGATAGCGCAGCGCTGGAACACGCGCGGCAACTGCATGCTCGTGGTGGGCGCGACGTATCCGCGAGAACTCGCAGAAATTCGCGCCATCGTGGGCGACATTCCTTTCCTCGTCCCTGGCGTGGGCGCGCAAGGCGGCGACGTGGCGCAAGCCGTGCAGAATGGCCGCACCAAAAATGGCACGGGCCTGGTCATCAGTTCTTCCCGCGCCATTCTCTATGCTTCGTCGGCGCCCGACTTCGCTACCGCCGCACGCGCCGCCACGTCGACGCTGCGCGACCAGATCAACGCGGCCCGCCGCGGCGGATGAACTTTCGCACCAACCTCTTAACCGTATTTGCAGCGATTGCGGTCCTCAGTGGATGTGGGCGGCAGTCCGATACGCACAGCAATGCGGCCGCAAGTCCGGCGAACGGCGTCGTCCTCCTGCGCGGCAACGGCCCTGAACCCGATTCACTCGACCCGCAGCGAGCCCGCTCCAGCGAATCGCACAACATCCTGCGTGATCTGTGTGAGGGGCTGACCACACTCGCAAAGGACGCAAGCACCGCCCCCGGCGTTGCGAGCCAGTGGCACGCCAGTGCAGACGGCAAGACCTACACCTTCACTCTCCGCCCGAACGCGAAATGGTCGAACGGCGATCGCGTGGCCGCGGCCGATTTCGTCGCAGCCTTGCGCCGGCTCGTGGACCCCGCAACCGCCTCTCAGTACGCGCAGATCATCGACACTATCGCCAACGCGAGCGACATCATCTCCGGCAAGATGCCACCGGACTCGCTCGGCGTAACGGCCCCTGACGACAGCACCGTACAGATTCAACTGAACGCGCCGACTCTATATCTACCGGGTCTGCTGTCACACCCCAGCACGTGCCCCGTACATCGCCCCACCCTTGCAGCCCACCCCACAGAGACTGCACGCCCAGGCGTAATGGTTTCCAACGGCGCGTTCGTGCTCAAAGAATGGGTGCAATGCCTGCACGTCATGGCCGTGCGCAATCCCTACTATTGGAACAACGCCGCCAACCACATCGACGTCGTCAAATACCTGCATATCCCGGATGAGAACGCCGAACTGACACGCTATCGTGCCGGCGCGCTGCACGTCACGGCAGTGGTGCCACGTGGCCAGTTCAACTGGATCAAGGCGAACCTGAGCTCACAGCTTCACATCAGTCCGCAGCTCTCCACGTATTACTACGGCTATAACCTCGATCGCGCGCCCTTTAGGAACAACCTCGATCTGCGTCGCGCGCTGTCGCTGGTGATAGATCGCGAAAGGCTCGCGCAAGCCGTGTTGCGTGTGGGCGAGCTGCCAGCCTACGGCTGGGTGCCGCCGGGCGTGCACGAGTACACCTCACAGTCCTTCGACTACCGCGGCCGCCCCATGCCGGAGCGCATCGCTGAGGCGCGCAAGCTCTATGCAAAAGCCGGATATTCGAGCGCGAAGCCGCTGCGATTCGAGCTCCGCTACAACGCGGGTGAAGTGCACGACCGCCTGGCCGTTGCGATCACGTCGATGTGGAAAGAAGCGCTGGGCGTGGAAGCGCGACCCACGGCCGTGGAGTTCAAATCCCTGTTACAGGATATCGATCGCGGCGACGTCGACATGTTCCGCTCGAGCTGGGTGGGCGACTACAACGACGCCTACACGTTCCTGCAATATCTGAAGAGTGATTTCGGCATCAACCTGCCGCGCTACAAGAGCGCTGAGTACGACAGCCTGCTGAACGCTGCCGCCGCCGAGGTGGATGTGGATAAGCGCCGGCATTTGCTCGAGCAGTCCGAAAGCGTGCTGCTCCAGGACCACGCGCTGATGCCACTCTACTTCTATGTGAACAAGCGCCTGGTGAAGCCGGAAGTGGAGGGCTGGTACGACAACGTGATGAACGTGGTCTACAGCAAGGACCTGTCGCTCAAGGCGTCGCCTTCGAACTGAAGATTCGCCCCACCATGCGGCGCCACCAGCCGGCATCCGCTGGCGCTCGCGTACCCACCCGGACGTTGATTTTCACTTCCGTACCCGTCGTTGCGACGCTATCGAGATCCTTGCAGAACTCGCCGTACCAGCGGTGAATGTCGTTGCGGCGTATGGCATCGAGCATCTGCCGGTGCCGGCTGCGCCGTTCTTCGAGCGGCATGTGAAGCGCGTTCTGCAACGCGAGCGCCATGCCTCGCTTGTCGAACGGGTTCACCAGCAAGGCGCCTTTGAGCTCACGCGCCGCGCCGGCCATCGGCGAGATGATGAGGACGCCGGGATCGCGCGCATCCTGTGCAGCGACGAACTCCTTAGCCACGAGATTCATCCCGTCGCGCACCGGCGTTACCAAAGCCACCTGCGCTGCGCGCAGAAACCCCATGGTCGTCGTGTGCGAGAAATTGCGATTGAGATAGCGGATGGGCGTCCAGTCCGCCTCTGCGAAGCGGCCGTTCAAGCGTCCGGCGCTTTGCTCGAGCGCTTGCCGAATCTCGGAGTACGCCAGCACGTCGCCGCGCGTGAGTGGCGCAATCTGCAGGAACGTTACTTTCCCCTGGCTGTCGGGGAAGGTCTCGAGAAAATGCTCGAACGCAGCGAATCGCTCCGTGAGACCTTTGCTGTAGTCGAGGCGGTCGACGCCGATGATCAGTTTGCGGCCGAGCAGGCTCGCCGTCATTCGCGCGACGGCATCTTCGCCGATGGCCTCATCGGCCTCGGCGGCCACCGCCTTCACATCGATACTGATGGGGTAGGCGCCAACACGTGCCTGGCATTCAACGGGTGCCGAGCCGGCGCCATCCGCTTCCAGACATGACTTGAACGACTGCACGTCGTCTTCAGTCTGAAATCCCACCAGGTCGTACTGACACAGATCTCGTATCAGCTCCGCATGGTTCGGCAGCAACCGAAGCATCTGGATATGTGGAAAGGGCGTGTGCAGGAAGAACCCGATCGGTCCTTTGAACTGGTGCTGGCGCAAATACCGAGCCAGCGGAATGAGGTGATAGTCGTGCACCCACACGGCATCGCCGGGCTGCAGTTGCTTCAGTAGTTGCCGCGAAAAGAGCGCGTTTACGGATTGATAGGCATCGTAATGCCGCTGCTCGTGCCTGAAGAGCTCCGGGTTGTAGTGAAACAGCGGCCACAGTGTGCCGTTGCAATAGCCGTTGTAATACTCATCGACCTGGGCGGCGGTGAGATCGATGGTGGAGTAGCGGATGTTTCCATCCGTCACGGTCTGGGGCTCGTCCGCAGGTGTTTCGGACGTCTCGCCGCTCCAGCCGAACCACACACCACCGGTGTGGCCCATCGCAGCCAGCAACCCCACAGCCAGCCCGCCCGAGGTACCGCCATTCCCGGGCAGGGAGATGCGATTGGATACGCAAACCAGACGCTTCAAAACCCAAGCACCTCGTGGTGACGCAACCTGCGTCGGTCCGATCGGCGCGCCCCGCGCCGCTATCCGATCGCGGTCGCCGCGACCCCGTTGAACCCTGCGCGCAGCGCATGAAAAGGCCCGCACGAGGCGGGCCTTTGAAGAGTCGGAAGCTTGAGGGCCGCTTTCAGTTGCGGTCCTGCGCATCGTGCTTCTGGGCGTAGATGCGCTTGCTCTCGACGTTCGCCTCACGCTGAAGGCGCGCACGTTCCCCGGCAGTGACAACCCCGTCTGACTTCGCAATGTATTCATTACGATGGAGCCGGGCTTCGCCGCGCACCAGCCGGCGGGTCTCGGGTCGTGTCAGCTCCCCGGACCGCACGCCCTGGCGGATGCGCTGTGCCTGATTATGTTCGCGCTGATTCAGCCCGGGAGTGGCAGCAAAAATCGGTCCCGCGATGAGGAGGGTGGCGGCCGCAAGGGCCATCTGCTTCAACATGTCTGATCTCCTGTTGCTCGTGATACGTGCGACAGGGAACGGGACTGCAAGGCCCCGGTTGACCGGCTACTTGAGATGCAGCCAACCCATGCTGGGCCGAAATCGGAGCTGGCGAGGGGCCGCGCCGGCGGCGGTGTCCGAGCTGATGACGGTCATGCCGGAGTCATCGAGGAAATGTCGCACGAGCGTGATGACGCTTTCGCAGGCGCGCTGGTGATCGAGGCTGTCGGGCAGGTGAGCGGCAATCTTCGCTTGCAGGTTCTTTGCGCCGGGCGAGGCTTCACGCAGCGACTCGATGCA
>JBDTUL010000509.1:0-4764 GCA_040007735.1 Gammaproteobacteria bacterium
GCGGAGTTCGCGGCGACATGAAAGCCGTCGTCCGCGCAGTTCTGCTGGACAGCGAGGCGCGCAGCCTGTCGCTGGCTGGCCAGCCCGCCTTCGGCAAGCTCACCGAGCCATTGATTCGCTTCGTGCAGTATTTCCGGGCATTCAAGGGCCACAGCGCCAGCGGCTACTACGAACTGCAGTTCAATCTCAATGGTCCGACGGCGCTGAACCAAAGCCCGTTTTTTGCGCCATCCGTATTCAATTTCTATCATCCCAATTTCATGCCGGCAGGTCCGCTCACCCAAGCCAATCTGGTCGGTCCCGAATTCGAGATTACCAATGCTTCGTCGGTGGCCGGATTCTCCTCGTTCAGCAAATACGCCTTGCTCCCCGGTTACGCTCAGGGTCCGCCCCCGCCACCCCCCTTCACTGCGCTGTCGCCGATCACGCCCGACTACAGCTATTACCTGGGTCTGACGAACCTTCCGGGACAGCTTCTCGACGATCTCGAGCTCGTGCTGTGCGCGCGCTGCCTGAATCCGACGGTAAAGGTGCAGATCGCGCAAGCGGTGAACAAGATTTTCTGGAACGAAAACCTGCCGGGCCAGAGCCAGGAGCGGCTGTACACCGCGCTCTGGCTGATCATAAATTCCCCTGATTTCTCGGTGCAGAGATGAGGAGCGACCGCGTGCGCCGTTTCGACCTCAAGACGATGAAACGACGTGAGTTCCTCCAGCTGTTGGGAGGGCTCACCTCCGTGCCGTTGATGGGCCAAATGAGCGAGCTCGCCTATGGCGCCGGTCCGTTCAACGACTATCGCGCCCTGGTCTGCGTATTCCTCTATGGCGGCAACGACTCGCATAACATGATCGTGCCGCTGGATTCGCGCTACGCCACCTATGCTGCCAATCGTGGCCCGCTCACGCTGCCCCAGGCCAGCCTTCAGGCCAACGCGGTAACCGACCCCGTGCAGGGGAGCTTCGGTTTCCATCCGCGAATGACGCAGTCGAGCGGCCTGTTCACCAGCGGAAGATTGGCAGTGATTTCGAACGTGGGCGTATTGCTTCGTCCGACCACCAAGTTCGACTTCCAGAACCGGACGCAGTTGCCGCCTCAGCTGTTTTCGCACGACGACATGCAGGACCATTGGTACACGAGCCACCCGCAGGTCCCGGTGTCGGATGGTTGGGGCGGGCGGCTGGCCGATCTGATTCAATCGGCGAACAGTGGTCAATTGTCGGTATGTGTCGCAACCACCAATTCGGGGGTGTTCCTGAAAGGCGGCTCGGCAGTCGCGCACCAGGTAGGCACCTACAATCCGCCCAACACGATTGTCCAGCGCGTCCGCGCCTATCGCGATTGGGACACAACCGGGGCGAACCCACAGGCCGTCTACGAAAATGCGATTACGATGGCCCGAACGAATCGTTTCGAGGATCAGTTCGGTGATATCGCCACGCGTGCAGTGGAGGTCAATGAGTTCGTATTGAACGCCCTTTATTCGGGCCCCAACAGCAATGGGCAATATGCGGAGAAGAAGCCGATCAATACGGTGTTCCCCGCCGGCAACCAGCTCGCTGCGCAACTGCGTTCGGTGGCGATGATGATCGCGGGGCGGCAGGCGCTCGGCGTCAAACGCCAGATCTTCTTCGTGGCAGCGAACGGGGGCTGGGACACCCACAGCGATCAATTCGACGCCGGTTTCAGCACACTGAAACCTGGCGTGAGCGATCCGGTCATCCTGTTCGGAAAGCATGCAGACTTGCTCGGGCAGGTCGACGCGGCCCTCAAGGCTTTCTACGATGCGACGGTCGAGCTGGGCGTGCAGAACAGTGTCACCACGTTTACCGAGTCCGACTTCGGCCGCACCTTCACCTCCAATGGAAAAGGGTCAGACCACGGATGGGGCTCGCACCAACTGGTGATGGGCGGTGCGGTCAGGGGTGGCAGGATCTACGGCACTTTCCACAACCTGCAAATCGGCAGCGGTAATCCGGTAGATGCAGGTCAGGGACGTCTGATCCCCGACTTTTCAGTCGATCAGTACGCCGGGACCCTATCCCGGTGGATGGGAGCGAACAGTGGGGATTTGACCGTCGTGTTCCCGAATCTGAGCAACTTCAACGAAACCGATCTCGGCTTCATGGGATAGCCTGCGGGCGTCATCCACCGCGCGGCTTTCCGTAGTAGACGTCCAGCGTGGGGAAGTGTGCGGTTCCACGCAAGCAGTCCCACAGGTAGATCGCGAATCCGGCGTCGCCGGTCCACAGCGAATAGCGCATCATCCCGTGACGTTGCGCCGCGGCGTCGGTCTGCGCGATGGCGTGCATCGCAAACGCGCGGGCGCGCTCCAGCCACATCGCGTTGCCGGTGCGTTGGTACAGCTTCAGGAAGGCGTAGCCGTTGCCGCCGGTGCCATGGCAGAGATTGGAACCCTTGTTCAGCGGCCCCGCCACCCAGATTGCTTCGCCAGCGGCAACCAGCAATTCATCGAGCGCAGTGCCGGGAAAATCGGCGAGGCAAATGACGAACCCCGGCGCGCCGTGGCAATACTGCATCAGCCGCTTCGGATCCCGGCCGTGCAGTTCCGGCCGCCAGTTGGCGAGCGATCCTTCCCGCGTCGCGGTATGCTCGATGGTGGTCGCAATGCATTGTGCCCAGGCCGCCCAGGACTCGGCGCTCAACAGGTGCCTGCCCTGAATGAGCGGCAAGGCCGTGGCCACGAAGCCGTGGACGCCGTCCAGAAACGTGAACGTGCGCCCGTACAGCGCCTGCGTCCAGTAGTGACATCCGTACTCCGCCGACCATTCGAGCTGCGTCCAGAGTTTTTCCGCGGTGGCGCGGAACAGATTCGCCCAGCGCTCCTCTCCCGTGCGCTCGTGCAGGAACTGTACGGCGAGCAGTGTGCCGGGCGAACCCCACATCAGTTCGCGCGCCGGACTCTCGAGGTTGCCGGCGATCAATTCGGCCAGGCGATAGGCGAGTTCCGCGCTCGGCCGGTCGCCGTACGCGAGCAGGAGAATCGGAACGTCCCCCATCATGTACGCGCCGAATTCGCGGCTGCCGAGGGACGTGAGCCACGCGCGGTTGCGGCGCAGGAGCGTGTCGAGATCGTCCAGATAGCGGCGCGACAGCGTCGCCGCACCGACGGCTTCGAGATAATGCAAGGCCCAGATCACCCCGCACGCACCGTGGTAGAGCGGAGTCGCCGGGGCGTCGGGATCGTCGCCCTTTTCGAGGTCGTTCGGATGGATGGGCCAATCGGGCTCCGGCGAGCAATGCCGCTCGATGTCGCTGACGACGCGCGCGATGGCGGCGCGGACCGCGTTCTCGTCCCACGCGATCGGTAACAGTGGTTCGTGACGTGCGGAATCGAAGAGCATTGTTACCTGTACCGGGACGAGCTGTCGGGCCTGGACTCCCACAGCCGTGCGCTACCCTCGATATCGGTGAATAGCATGGTCACGACCGTGGCGCTGTCCTGCACGTCGGCTTCCCTTTTGTCGCCAAAGCGTCGGCCCATTGTAGTGGCATTCCGAGAGGCGGTGGCCCGCGGCTTCGCGCGATTGACAAGGGGTTAGCGCAATGTTCCACTGGCCGAGCGCACAAGACCGACACCGCGCATTGCCTCATCCTGCGGGCGGCGCGCCCCCTTGATCACCGCATTGACTCAAACGCTCAGCCGAGGGCACGCCGGCAGATGACCACCCGCAAGACTGCTATCGTGACCGGGGCGAGCCGCGGCATCGGCCACGCGACGGCGCTGCGTTTTCATGCGGAAGGCTGGCGCGTCATCACCGTGTCGCGCGAGCCGCCGCCGGGGCAATGTCCGTGGAGCGACAATCGCCCGCACATGCTGCTCGACCTGTCGCGGCTCGAAGACATCGGGCGTTGCGTCGAATCGATGCGCGCGTTGCTCGACAACGGCGAGTTGCACGCGCTGGTCAACAATGCCGGGATCTCGCCGAAAGGGCCGGGTGGCGCGCGCCTCAACTCGCTCGATACCGACATCGAGACGTGGCAATCGATGTACAACACCAATTTCTACGCGCCGTTGCTGCTGACCCGCGGCTTCGCGGCGGAGTTGTCCGCGGCCAAGGGCGCAGTCGTGAATCTCACCTCGATCGCAGGCACCCGGGTACACCCCTTCGCCGGGTCCGCGTACGCGACGTCGAAAGCCGCGCTGGCGGCGCTCACGCGCGAGATGGCGTTCGATCTGGCACCGGCCGGCGTGCGGGTCAACGCCATCGCGCCCGGAGAAATCGACACCCGGATTCTCTCGCCGGGAACGCACGATATCGTCGATCGCGACATCCCGATGCACAGGCTCGGGACCATCGAGGAAGTCGCCGACCTCATCTGGTTCCTGTGCTCGTCGCAATCGCGCTACATCACTGGCACCGAAATCCCGATCAACGGTGGACAGCACGTCTAGAGATGCGCCCCCTGGCTCACCGCGTTCGCATCCCCCCGAGGGGGAACGGGGTCTCCCTTGGGGCGGCCCGGCGGGCGACCCTCTAATGCCCGATCCGATCGTCCGTTTCGATCGCATCGGCAAGACCTACGACGGCGTCACGCGCGTGGTCGACGATCTCACGCTCGACATCGAGCGCGGCGAATTCCTGACGCTGCTCGGGCCTTCCGGGTCGGGCAAGACGACGACGCTGATGATGCTGGCGGGCTTCGAGACGCCGACCTCCGGCGAGATCCTTCTCGAAGGCAAGCCGCTCTCTCATCTTCCGCCGTTCAAGCGGCAAATCGGCATGGTGTTCCAGAACTATGCGC
>JBDTUL010000510.1:0-4754 GCA_040007735.1 Gammaproteobacteria bacterium
CATTGAACTTGTATCCAGCGATCTGCGATCGCAGGCGGGTTCAGGCCTCAAGAGCCCTCAATCGCCGGGTGGCTGGAGGGACGAGTCGATTCGCAGCAGACGCTCACGGGCAGCCAAGGCGAATTTCGTGGAAAGAGCGAGCGCCTCCCCTTCAGGATGCCGGTTCGATTCTCAGCAGCGCGCCATCGTCTTCGTCCGTGAGCACATACAAGAAGCCATCCGGCCCCTGCCGTACGTCGCGAATGCGCTGGTGCAATTCGGTGAGCAGGGTTTCGCGTCGGGTCTCTTCCAGTTTGTCGTTCACCACCACGCGCTCGAGCCCGCCGGTGCGCGGCACTTCACCGCGTCGAACGCTGCCCACGAACAGGTTGCCTTTCCACGCGGGAAAGCGCTCGCCACTGTAGAACGCCAGCCCGCTGGGGCCGATGGAGGGCAGCCACACGATGATCGGCTGCTCCACGCCCTCTGCCACGGGCGACTCTGAGATGCGCGGGCCGTCATAGTTGCGCCCGAAGCTGACTTTGGGCCAGCCATAGTTGCGGCCGGGCAGGATGAGATTCACTTCATCGCCGCCGTTGGGGCCGTGCTCGGCGTTCACCACAGCGCCGCTGACCGGATTGACTGCGAGGCCCAGGTGGTCACGATGACCCATCGAGAACACTTCCGGCCTCGCGTCCGCGCGCCCGACGAACGGGTTGTCGGCAGGAACCTTGCCGTCGTCACGGAAGCGCAGCACCTTGCCGTAAATGTTATCGAGCCGCTGTGCTTCATCGCCAAACGGTCCGCCGGTGGTCATGTAGACGTTGCCGTCTTTGCCGAACGCGATGCGCGATCCGCTGGTGGCGCCGGAAGCGCCGACGAATAGTTCCTCGGCCTTGGTGAGCTTGTTGTCGCTGAGCTTCGCGCGCATCAGACAGACGAGGCTCTCCCTTCGAATGGGCGGTTTCGCATCGGCGGGTGGCGGGTTGCCGGGTTTGTTGAAGGTGAAGTAGACGAGCTTGTTCTGAGCGAACTGCGGGTGGAGCACTACGTCCTGGAGGCCAGCGTTTCGGTATTCAGTTGCGAGGGCCGGCAGGCCGGCTACTGCGTCGGGCTCCAGTGTCGAAGGCTTGCCGCCAACGCCTGCGACGTTGCGGACGATGCGAAGCTGGGCGCCGCGCTCTGAGACCAGGGCATCGCCGGTTGGCAGCAGTGCCACTGCGAAGGGGTGCTTCAAGCCCTTGGCCACCACGACGACGCGGATTTTGTGTTGTTCGGCGGTGTCGAAGATGTACGAGGCTTCGGACAGGGCAAGCGGAGCGATGCCGATGTTGGGCGGCTGCTGGCTGAATACCGTGGATGAGGCCAGCAGCAGGATGATTGCTATCGATTTGCGCAAGTTGACTCCCCAGAGGCCCCCAATCGCCGGGCGGCTCAGAAACTTTAAATTAATTATCAATCACCAGACTGGCAAGACGCATCTCCAAGCCGCCCGGGGATTGAGGGCTCCGAAGCGGCAGCCAATGGACCTGCCACAACAGAAATCTCAGCGTGCAAGACGCATCTACAAGCCGCCCGGCGATTGAGGGCTCCGGGGCGAAGGCGGCAGCGACTCAATCGGCACACGATACCAAGCCGCATACAGCGCCGGCAGGAATATCAACGTGAGCACCGTGGCAATGAGCAAACCACCCATCATCGCGTACGCCATGGGCCCCCAGAACACCTCGCCCGCAATTGGAATCAACCCGAGAATGGCCGCCGAGGCGGTGAGCAGAATGGGCCGCAACCGATGCATGGTCGCCTCGACAATCGCCTTGCCGCGCTCCATGCCCGCATCCTCGCTTTCCTTGATCTGGGCCATCAGCACCACGGAGTTGCGAATGATCATGCCGGTGAGCGCAAACACTCCCAGCGTCGCCACGAACCCAAACGGCTTGCCGCTGAGGAACAGCGCCAGCGCAACGCCAATGATCCCGAGCGGCGCGGTGAGCATCACCAGCAGGAGCTTCTGCGTGCTGTGAAGCTGGACCATCAGAATGAACAGCATGATCAGCGCCATCACCGGCAGCACGGCAACGATTGACGCCTGCCCCTTAGCGCTCTCCCCCACCGCGCCACCGACTTCCAGCCGATAACCGGGAAGCAGGTTCTTGCGCAACTCCGTCATGGGGTTCTCGAGCTCGGCCACCACGGTTGCGGGCTGGAGTCCCGTCGAGATATCCGCCTGCACGGTAATGGTCGGCAGCCGATCCCGCCGCCAGATCAACGACTCCTCGAGGCCATAGCCGAACGTCGCCACCTGGGCGAGCGGCACAGACGTGCCATTCGGCATGACGATCTGCAGATCGCGCAGGCTTTGCAGATCCGTTCTGTCCCGCGCCTCCGCACGCCCGCGCACGTCGATCAGATAGATATCGTCCCGAAGCTGCGTGACCACTCGCCCGCTGAGCGCGGCGTTGAGCGACGAGGACACCTGTTCCGAGGTGAGCCCCAGCTGCCGCGCCTTGTCCTGGTCGATCTCGATGCGCACCGACTTGGCCAGCTCGTTCCAGTTGAAATTGACCAGCTTCGAGTGCGCGTTCTGGCGGATGACCGTGGCGACCTGCTCCGAGAGCCGGCGGACGCCCGCGATCTCCGGCCCGCTCACGCGATACTGAATGGGCCAGTCCACGGGAGGCCCGAGCGCCAACGGCTGCACGCGCGCCATCAGCGTCTCGAAGTCCTCTGCGAGCACGTGCTCGAGGCGCGCCTGCACTTTGTCCCGCACTTCGAAGTTGCGCGTCACCACCACAGCCTGCGCGAAGTTCGCGTTCTCGAGCTGAACGTTCAAAGGCAGATAGAACCGCACGGCCCCCGACCCCACGTAGAACGTGTGCGAGACCACGTCCGGATCGTTCGCCAGCACTTTCTCGAAGCGCCGCACCTGCTCCTCCGTAGCCTTGATGGATGCGTTCTGCGCCAGCCGCAGATCCACCAGCAGCTCAGGGCGGTTGGAAGCGGGGAAAAACTGATTCTCGATGAAGCCGAACAACACTACCGCAAGCACGAAAGTGCCCACCGTGCCGAGAATGACCAGCCGACGCCGGCGCAATGCGCCCACCAGCACGCCCCTGAACCAGCGCGTGGCGCGCCCTTCCGGCGGCTCAACTGCATGCCGACCCGGTTCCAGGTTCGAGCCCGAGCCCACCCCCGAACGCAACTCCGAGCCGCCCGGGGATTGAGGGTTTCCGTCACTCCGAGCCCCGTGACTCGCATTTTCCTTGAGTAAAGCGGTCCCAATGTAAGGCGTGAAAATAACCGCCACCACCCACGACACCAGCAACGCAACCGTCACGACCGCAAACAACGTAAAGCAATACTCACCAGCCGCACTCTTGGCAAACCCCACCGGCAGGAACCCAGCCACCGACACGAGCGTCCCCGTCAGCATCGGAAACGCCGTAGACGTGTAAGCAAAGGTAGCCGCCCGAAACTTCCCGAACCCCTCTTCCAGCTTCTTCACCATCATCTCGACGGCGATCATCGCATCGTCCACCAGCAACCCCAGCGCGATGACGAGCGCACCGAGTGAAATGCGCTGCAAGCTGATATCGAGTATGTCCATCGCGACAAACGTAATCGCGAGCACCAGCGGAATGCTGATGGCCACCACCATCCCGGCCCGCAATCCCAGGCTTGCGAAGCTGACGAGCAGCACGATGATGATGGATTCCATCAGCGCCTGAGTGAACTCGCCCACCGAGTCCTCGACCACCTCCGGCTGATTGGCGACCAGGTGCGGGTCGATGCCCACCGGCAGGTCGCGCTGGATGCGCGCCATGTCCGCGGTCAGCGCTTTACCCAGGTCCAGAATGTTGCCGCCCTTCGACATCGAGACACCGATGCCGATGGCAGGCTGCCCGTTGTAGCGGAACTCGGGGCCCGGCGGGTCTTCGTAACCGCGGGTCACCTTCGCGAAATCCTTGAGGCGAATCTGGCGGTCGCCCACGCGGATGCCCACGTTCTCGAGTGCGCTCACCGAATCCAGCGCGCCGCTCACACGCACGGCGATGCGTTCGCTGGATGTTTCCACCACGCCCGAGGCGCGGACGGCGTTCTGACTGCGCAGCGATTCCGCGATGAGATTGGTGTCGATGCCGAGGCCCGCAAGCTGGCGCGTGGAGAAATCGATGTTCACCACTTCGTCCTGCACGCCGATGAGATCGACCTTGCCGACGTTGGGCACGCGCAGCAGCTCGGCGCGTATGAATTCGGCGTAGTCCCTGAGCTCCCGATAGGTGAACCCATCGGTGGTCAGCGCATAGATCACCCCGTACACATCGCCGAAATCGTCGTTGAAGAAGGGCCCGATCGATCCCTGAGGCAGCGTGCCGCGAATGTCGCCCAGTTTCTTGCGCACCTCGTACCACTGGTTCGGGACTGATGCGGGCGGCGTGCTATCCAGCAGCTGCACCATCAGTGTGGTTTCGCCGGGCTTGGTGTAGCTCATCACTACGTCGAGGTATTGCAGCGACTCGAGCGGCTTTTCGAGCCGGTCCGTGAGTTGCTTCGCGGTCTGCTCGGCATCCGCGCCTGGCCACAGCGCGCGCACGATCATCACCTTCATGGTGAACGGCGGGTCCTCGTCGCGGCCGAGGCTGCGGTAGGCCACGATGCCGGCCAGCAGCAGCAACACCATCATGAAACCGACAAACGGCTTGTGCGTGAGCGCCCACGCAGAGGCGTTGAAACCGCGGCCAGCGAGAGTGGCGAGTGCGGCCAGCAGGGCTACG
>JBDTUL010000511.1:0-4737 GCA_040007735.1 Gammaproteobacteria bacterium
AATGAGGGCATTGCTCAGGAAATGCGTCGGGATTCCTCCGTGTTCCTGCTCGGGGAAGACGTGCGCCATCTGGGCGGCGTTTGGGGCCACACGACAGGCTTGTACGAAGAATTCGGAGCGGAGCGGGTCCTGGATACACCCATCTCCGAGACAGGTTTCATCGGCGCGGCGTCCGGGGCTGCTGCCTTGGGGATGCGGCCAATCGTAGAGTTGATGTTCGTTGACTTCCTCGGGGTCTGCTTCAATGCAATCTACAATCTGGCGGCCAAGACCTGCTATTTCTCGGCGGGCGGCACGCCGGTTCCGATGGTCATCAACACCGCGGTAGGCGGTGGCTACTCGGATGGTGGTCAGCATTCGCAGGTCCTCTGGGCGACTTTCGCTCATATGCCCGGGCTCAAAGTCGTCGTGCCGTCGAATTCCTACGATGCGAAAGGGCTGATGATCGCCGCGATTCGCGACAACAATCCGGTCATCTACATGTTTCACAAACAGCTCCAGGGCATGGGTTTTCTTGGAACCGTTGCCGGCGCCGTGGCCGAGGTGCCAAAGGAACCCTACGTGGTGCCGCTCGGCGTGGCGAACGTAGTCGAGGAAGGAACCGATCTGACGATCGTGGGGCTAGGAGCGACGGTGCACATTGCCACGGCGGCAGCGGCTGAACTTCGCGAGCGCGCCGGCGTGAGCGTCGAAGTCATCGACGTGAGATCGGTGGTGCCCCTCGATCGAGCCGCGATCGTCAGGTCGGTCAAAAAGACCGGCCGCCTTATTGTCGTGGACGATGATTACCTGAACTGTGGTCTTACCGCTGAGATCATTGCCAGCGTCACAGAGAGCGATGTGCGGGTATTCAAGAGCTCGCCGATCCGGATTGCATACCCGGACGTGCCGCCCCCGTTCTCACCCCCACTGGAACAATTCTGTCTGCCTTCGGTCGCGAGAGTGGTCGACGCGGCGCATCGGTGTCTCGGAGAGAGTGCCGACCGATGGCCGAGATAACCGTCGCAGTCGAAACCGTTCCCGAGGGCCGCGAAGCCGTGCTCGTTACATGGCTGTTTGAGAACGGAGCCATCGTCAGTGCCGGCGAGCCGGTCGCTGAAATAATGCTCGAGAAAGCGACGATAGAGATCGTCGCACCTCAGTCTGGGAGATTGCGGCATCGGAAGAATGCGGAAGATGTCGTCATGGCAGGCGACATCCTCGCCATCGTTGATTGAGTCGCGATCGAGCCCGCCGTCCCTGCACGGCGATTCATCTCCCTTCACGCGAGCCGAAGTCGCGCTTCGCCCGATCCCACGCGCGCTGCGATAAACGGTGACGAATCCGCTGAATGTGGCGGCATTCTTCACGGTTACCGCATTCGACCTCGCCGAAGACCTGGAAAAGGGACCGGGCGCCGGTTGACAGATCTGCAGTTCTCATAAAGACTGTTGCGGAATCCGTAAAAAAAGTCCTGTAGTCATAACTATTAATTATCCGAAACGGTCCTGGACGCTGTAAAACGCTGGGAACAGGCGGTGGCTGCATCGAAGACCTGGAGAGACGCCTCGTGGCTGACGTGTTTGTGAACTCGACCTCCCGACGAACCGGCGCATCGCTCGTAGCCGGCGTCCTGGTTCAGATCGCCGATCCCGCGGCAGGCGAGTTGTCTTTTCGGTCCCGCACTCGGCGCAGCTGCGCCTGCAGGCGCCCCCATCGACAACTTCTATAGCGTCGTCGATAACTAAGAAACCTTCACGCAAGATCTGCGCGTGGTCTCTTCCGTCAAGAACGAGCACTGGCGCGTTGCCCCTTTTTCCAAGAGCCTTTTTGACGAGCGCCAGGCAGAGATCGAGAGCTCATTCCTCGCGGGCGCTACATCAGGTATTCCAACGAGCCGCGCACGTACGGCCTCGAGGTGGGTTACGAGTTTTGAACCAGGGTGAACCAATGAGTACGAGCGAGAGTGTGCGGTTTGCGATCGATACCGGTGGAACGTTCACCGACATCGTCGTGCTGAATGAGACCACCGGATCCTTTGTCATGGACAAATCCGCGACGACTCCCCAGGACACCCTCCAGGGGGTGCTCGCTGCCATGGACAAGGTGAAAGTGGACCTGCGTACGGTGAACAGGTTCTTCGTGCATGGCTCTACCACGGCGCTGAACGCCCTGCTCGAGCGCAAGGGCGTGAAAACGGCCTATGTCACGACCAGAGGTTTCCGGGATGTGCCGCAGATCATGCGGTACAACCGGCCTGAGATGTACAACCCGAAGTACCGGAAGCCTGCGCCCATCGTGCCGCGCGAGCTGCGGTATGAAGTAACCGAACGTATGGACGCGAAGGGCAACGTACTGGTACCCCTCGATGAAGCGGATGTCGTGCAGGCCGCAATTCAGGCGCAGCGCGAAGGCGTGAAGGCAATTGCCGTCTGCCTGCTTCACTCATACAGAAATGCCGCTCACGAGAAGCGGGTGCGCGAGATTCTGCAGAAGCACTATCCGGAGGCCGCAGTCTCACTGTCATCAGAGGTGGTGTCCGAGCATCGTGAGTTCGAGCGGAGCATGACCACCATTCTCAATGGATATCTTGCGCCGGTAGTCGATCGGTGGATTGGCAATCTGCAGCGCGAGCTCACGCGCCGCGGATTCGCCGGCGAAGTAGTGCTGACGAAGTCGGATGGCGGCGGCATGACAGCCGATGCGGCGCGAGGCAGTCCGATCAACATGCTTCTTTCCGGTCCCGCCGGCGGTGTCATCGGGGGGTTGTACATAGCGAATGTTACCGAACGCCAAGATCTGATCACCATGGACGTCGGCGGCACCAGCTTCGACATTGCGATGATCCGCAAGGGTGTTGCAAGCACCGGGCAGGAAACGAAAGTAAACAACTACCCAATTCTGATCTCGAACCTCGATATCCGAACGATTGGCGCGGGAGGCGGAAGTCTTGCGTGGGTCGATAGCGCCAACGCACTGCACGTCGGGCCGCAAAGCGCCGGCGCGCAGCCCGGCCCAATCTGCTACGGCCGTGGAGGCACTCAGCCCACAGTGACCGACGCGTTTCTGGTCAACCGCTTCATAAACGAGAAGAATTTCCTCGGTGGAGAGATGTCGCTGGACGTCGAGGGCGCACGCCGTGGAATCCGCGCGCACGTCGCTGAGCCCTTCGGCATGGAGCTGCTCCAGGCCTCCAGTGGCATTCTGCGAATCGTCATGAGCAACATGGCCGAGGCGGTGAAAGATATCGCTTCGGAGACCGGCGAAGACCCCCGCGACTATGGAATGCTTTGTTTCGGTGGCGGTGGCCCGATGTTCGGCGCTTATCTCATCGACGAGCTATGCA
This sequence comes from Gammaproteobacteria bacterium, assembly GCA_040007735.1. Lineage (GTDB taxonomy): Bacteria > Pseudomonadota > Gammaproteobacteria > Steroidobacterales > Steroidobacteraceae > JADGHX01. Next base: position 3,326 of record JBDTUL010000511.1, read on the forward strand.
TGCCAACGGCCATTATTCCGATCTTGCCGTCGGCATTCTCCGCGTGGGGGATGCTCATGGTCGATTTGCGCCACGATGTGGCACAGACGATAGCCTTGAAGCTCGAGAAGCTCAGCATGCAGGAGCTGGCGTCGGGCTTTGCGCAGCTCGAGACTCGCGGCAACCTGCTACTGGAGAAGGAAAGTGTCCTGCCCGAAGCACGCGAGTTCTATCGGACGGCGGACATGCGCTACTCGGGTCAGGAGCATGCCGTTTCAGTTTCGCTCGATCTCGACCTCCACTCTGCCGGAGCGAAGGAGCTGCTGATTGCAGCCTTCCAGGCAACCTACCAAAGCGTCTATGGCTACACCCTGAAGACGCCCGTTGATGTGGTAAACATCCGTGTGAAGGCTATCGGCAGGATTCCAGCCCCGACGCTACGTGAGATTCAGAAGGGCGACGGCGATCCGCGAGCAGCATTCAAGGGCAAGCGCGCCGCGCACGATTTTCTCGATGTAAAGGCTTTGGACTTCAGCCTGTACGATCGAGCTCGGTTGCGTGCGCGCGACGTAATTCAGGGCCCCGCCTTCATCGAGGAAGCGACGACCACCACGGTTGTCCGCGAAGCGCAGATTTGCGTTGTGGATCGCCTGGGCAATCTTGCCATCAGCCGCAAGTAGGAAGACAGCACTATGACAACGACGTCCACCGCGACCACGCCAGACCCCATTACGGTCGAGGTTATCCGCAGCTTCTACCAGTCAACGGCTCGTCAGATGCGGAACATCCTGGTGCGCTCCTCATTCAATCCTGTCATCTACGAGATGATTGATTTCAGTCTCGGACTGTACAATCGCGAGGCGGAGCTCATCGCTGAGGGGCCGGGTATACCGCTCTTCATGGGAACACTGACCTTTACCATCCGGCATGTCGTGGACTATCTCGGCGAAGAGAACATCGAGGACGGCGATGTGCTGCTCTCCACATACCCGTACTGGACCGGCGCGCACTCGCAGGACGCCGTGATCATCCAGCCCATTTTCGTGGACGGCCGGATCTTCGGCTACGCGGCCTCGAAGGCGCACTGGATCGACCTGGGCGCCAAAGACGTCTACGGCATGGATACGACCGACATCTGGCAGGAAGGGCTGCAACTCTACGGCGTGAAGGTGGTGAAGCGGGGCAAACTCGACAACGAGATCGTCGAAATCATTCGTGCCAACACGCGCCTGCCCGACGCGGTGGTTGGGGATCTCACCGGGCAGATTGCGGCCAGCAGCCTCGGTACGCGGCGCGTGATCGACCTGGTGCAGAAGTATGGCAAGGACGTCGTTACAGCTTCAATCACGCGAATGCTCGATCAGGGAGAGGCGATCGCCCGCCAGGCCATCGCCGAAATTGGTGATGGGGAATGGTTTGGCGAAGCGGCTCTC
>JBDTUL010000512.1:0-4717 GCA_040007735.1 Gammaproteobacteria bacterium
AGGCCGCGATCTTGAGAGGTGTTGCCAAACTTCTCTCAGACGTCGGGGGCGTGCACAGCACTCGACGCGGGCAACCGACGAGTTGAGCCGGAACTGCGAGCATGACAACCGCGGAGGGCAGGGGTGCGGAGCCCGCAGGCACATAAAGACCCACCGCCGGTATGGGGCGAATCAGACGTTCACACCGCACGCCCGGCATGGTTTCGATCGACAGCGCATTCGGGATTTGCGCGGCGTGAAACGTTCGGACGTTCTCGATTGCACGTTCCAGCGCTTCGATCTGCGCAGGCTTCAGCGACCGGCGCGCGGCGCTGAACTCGGCGCGACTGACGGCGAGCTCATCCAGCTGCACGCCATCGAACCGCTTCGTGTACGCGCGCAGCGCGGCATCGCCATCCCGCCGCACGGTCTCCACGATTTCGCGGGCGCTGTTGAGGATGTCCGCTCGTTGATCCTGAGCCGGGCGCGCAAGCGCTTCACGCTTGCCCTCGGCATTCAGCTTGTCCCACTCGACGATACGCATGATCAGGCCAGCATTTTCTCGACGGGCAGCACCAACAAGGCGCTGGCACCCGCCTTCTTCAGGCTTTCGAGAGTTTCCCAGAACACGTTCTCGCGGCACACCGCATGGATGGCCACTTTGTCCGGAAAGCCTTCGAGCGGAATGATGGTGGGGGACTCGCTGCCGGGTAACAGGCGCCGAATCTCCGCCAGCGCCGAACGCGGCGCGTGCAGCATGATGTACTTGCTCTCTTTCACTTGCTGCACGCCTTCGATGCGCATCAGCAAGCGCTCGACCCACTCATCCTTTTCAGGCGACAGATCGAGCGGCGTACGAATGATAGCCGCGTAACTCTCGAGCACCGTCTCGACTTCCCGCAGGTGATTCGCCTGCAACGTCGAACCGCTGGAAACCAGATCGCAGATGAGATCGGCGCGCCCCAGGCGCGGCGCAATTTCAACCGCACCCGACAGGGTGACGATGTCAGCCTTCACGTCTCGCTCGCGCAGATAGTTGCCGAGCGTGAAAGGGTAGGTGGTGGCGATGCGCTTGCCGCGCAGTGACGCTGCGCCTTCATAGCTCACGCCGTGTGGAACGGCGAGCGACAGGCGGCAACGCCCGAAGTCGAGCGTGCGAAGCTGCTTGAAGCGGGCTTTCTGCCCGAGCGAGAGCAGCTCCAGGCGCTTTTCCTCGAGCACATTGATGCCGACCAGCCCGAGGTCGCAGACATCTTCCTGCACCAGGTCCGGAATGTCGTCGTCGCGCACGAACAGCACATCGAGCGGCATGTTCTCGCCATACGCCATCAGCTGATCCTTGCCCCGCGAGATCTTGAGCCCGCAGCGGATCAGCAAATCAAGCGAGGGGTCGGTCAGGCGACCCGACTTCTGCACGGCCAGTTTCAGTCGACCCTCATCCATGGCGTGGTGCCTCCGAACGTTTGGTGCCTGCGCCGTTACGCGCAGACTTTGAATCGACCCGCTCGGCAGCGAGCACATACCCGCCGTTGCCCGCGGCCACGAACCGGGCCACGCGCCCGATGGTGGTGACGCTTACTCCGGTAAGCCGATGAATCTCCCGGTACGACAGGCCGCGCCTCACGTACTCGACCACGGCCCAGCGGTCCGCCATGGCTTGCAGCTCGGCCGGGGTACACAGGTCGCGAAAAAAAGCCCGGCACTCCTCAGGGGAGCGCAACGCCGCCACGGCGGCGAAAAGCTTTTTTTCAGCCAGGACTTCCTGCTTCGAGCTGACATTGCGGTGGAGTTTCATGCTGTTCCAATGTACTAACGCGCTGTTACATTAGCACAGGAGGGCGGAGGCCATCAATCGCCGGGCGGCTAATTAAGAGGGCGGTTTTCTTTTTTGTTGTGGCAGAAGCGGAAGGAGCAGGGCGGATAGCTGGGCGCTTACCCTCAGCGCAGGCCGGCCGCACCCCAACCCGAACCCTTCAGCCCGACCTAAATCGCCACCCCAACCGCAAATTCCCACCCAAATTCGAATCCCGCCCAGGCCCAGATCCCAAACCAACCCCCAGCCCCCACTCGTGAACCAAATCAACGCCCCAGGCCCCCCGCCATTGACGCCTCCTCGCCACAAGCCCTAGACTCGCCGCCACTCATCGAGACCGGCTGAGGGAAAAGGCCCTTTGAAGCCGGGGCAACCGCTGAACTTAACCCGTTCAGACAAGGTGCTAACTCCTGCGGTCCAGGCGGTCAAACGCACTGGGTCGGCAGATGAGCAGATTGCGTAGCTCCGGCCGGTTTCACACCCGGTTGGTGATGGACGCGACCAAACCCGCCTCACCGCGGGTGCTCTGCGAGTTATCTCATGGGCCTTTGTGGCTGGAGATTGCGGAGCATCCGATGAACGCCTCGTTCGATACCGTCCCTGCTCACCCGCGGCAAGGCAGTGCCCGTGTGGGCTCGCCTGCGCACGACCTCACCGTTCGCGAGGGAATCCTTGAGATTCCCGGCGAGGTGTCGCTGTTCCATGGCGGCAAACTTCCCGGTATGCGCGTGGCGTGGCGGATGGTAGGCCCGGCGAATGCGCCCGTAGTGTGCGCCCTCGGCGGCATCTCCGCCCACCGCCGCGTTTGTGTCACCGAAGACCCCCGCCAGAGCTGGTGGGCCCAGATCGCGGGCACCGAGCGCGCGCTCGACGCCACCCGCTTCCGCATCCTGAGCTTCGACTACCTCGGTGGCAGCGGGGAGTCGACGGCGCCGGAAGAGGGTGCCGACTTCCCCAGCATTTCGAGCTACGACCAGGCAGAAGCCCTGGTGGGCTTGCTCAACCACCTGGGCATCAAATCCCTGCGGGGCATCGCAGGCGGCTCATACGGCGGCATGGTCGCGCTGGCCTTCGGCGAGCGTTATCCCGAACGAGTCTCGCAGCTGCTGATCATCGGCGCGGCGGATCGCACGCACCCCATGTCAACCGCCTGGCGCAGCGTCCAGCGTCGCATCGTTCGCTTCGGCGTGCAGGCCGGCAACGCGAAGGAGGGCTTGCAGCTCGCGCGTGCGCTTGCCATGGCGACGTACCGCAGCTCTGAGGAATTCGCGGCGCGCTTCGGCGGGCTGGCCTCACAGAGCGAGGAGGGCTTTCAGTTTCCGGTGGAGGACTACCTGTTCTCACGCGGGGCCGAATACGCCGCACGCTACCGCCCCGAATCTTTCCTGTGTCTCTCGGAGTCCATCGACCTGCATCGGGTGGACGCCTCGCGAATTTTCGTGCCTACCGCTGCCGTTGCCATTCGCGAAGACCAGCTCGTGCCGCTGGGCGATGTACGCAGCATGGTGGCTCGCCTGCCCAGCGGGCGGCTGCACGAGATCTCATCGATTTACGGTCATGATGCTTTCTTGAAGGAGTCGGAACAGTTGCGCCCCATATTCAATGCTGCCCTCGGGAGCCCCACATGAGCACCGATCGCAAGCCCGCCGCGCCCTCGTGCGCACCCTCTGATGTCGAGTTCCAGCAGAGCACGCTTGCCGTGCGCGCGGGCCTCGAGTGCGACGACGCCACCGGCTGCGTCGTGCCGCCGATTCACCTGACGTCAACGTTTGCGTTTCGCGGCTTCGGCGACAAGCGCGCTTACGACTACACGCGTTCCGGCAATCCCACGCGGGATCTCCTGGCGAACGCGCTTGCCGAGCTCGAAGAAGGGTTCGGCGCGGTCGTCACGTCCACGGGCATGTCCGCTATTACGCTTGCGGGCTATCTAATTCCCGTCGGCGGGCGGATCGTTGCGCCTCACGATTGCTACGGCGGCACGTACCGCCTGTTCGCCGCCTGGCAGCGCCGGGGCGAGCGGCAAGTCGACTTCGTGAACTTCAATGACGACGCGGCCGTGCGCGAAGCGCTCTCGAAGCCGACGGCGATGCTGTGGATCGAAACGCCCAGCAATCCGCTTCTGCGCATCAGCGACATCGAGAAGCTATCGGCGATGGGCCACGCGGCCGGCGCCATCGTGCTCGTGGACAACACGTTCCTGTCACCAGCCTGGCAGCAGCCGCTGAAGCTCGGTGCGGATCTGGTGCTTCACTCCACCACGAAATATCTCAACGGCCACAGCGATGTGGTCGGTGGCGCAGTGGTCGCGCGTGACAAGGCGCTTCATGAGCAGCTTGTGTGGTGGGCCAACTGCCTGGGCGTCACCGGCGCGCCGTTCGATAGCTTCCTCACGTTGCGCGGCCTGCGAACTCTGCACGTGCGGCTCGAGGCGCACGGGCGCAATTCGCTCGGGCTTGCGCAGTGGTTGCAGACGCAGCCCAATGTGAAGAAGGTTTACTACCCTGGATTGCCTACGCACCCCGGGCACGACGTTGCGCGTCGTCAGCAGAGCGGGTTTGGTGGAATCGTTACGCTTGAACTCGCGGGCGGACATGACGCTGTTCGCGCGTTCGTGGATGGCATGCGGTGTTTCTCGCTTGCCGAGTCACTCGGTGGAGTCGAGAGCCTGATTGCGCATCCGGCGACGATGACCCATGCGGCGATGGATCCGGTTGCGCGTCAGCAGGCGGGGCTTGCTGATGGGTTGTTGCGTTTGTCAGTGGGTATCGAGGCGCTCGAAGATCTGCAGGCTGATTTGGCGGAAGGGTTGCAGAGGGCTGCTGTAGTTATTTCCAAGCAGCAACGGGAAGCTACTGTGGATACGGCTGCCTGATCGCTGATCGATTCATCGATTGGTCGCTTGATGGCCTGACGGCCCGATCGCTT
>JBDTUL010000513.1:0-4699 GCA_040007735.1 Gammaproteobacteria bacterium
GGCGCCCGCGCCGACGGCGACCCACGCGATCTCAGAGTTCGACACGGACGCGAGGTTGAACTTCTTCGCCGCCGCGGCCATGCGCGTCAACGCCTGCGCAATGGGCATAGGCGGTTTCGTTTCGCCTTTCTTGATCTTGTGGAACCGCACCGGGTTGAGGCGTGCGACCACGTAGTTGCGCAGGTAGGGAGATTTGAAACCCTTCTTGGTCAGCTCGGCGATGATGCGCTTGGCTTGCGCGTCGATTTCGAGCAGGCGCGAGGCATAGCCGTCGCGGTCCCGCAGGCTCGACACCAGAGGGCGGTCTCCGAACCGATCCACTTTCTTCAGGAACGAGCTGTACGCACCGCCTGCAAAACGCGGCGCCTGCTCGTACACCGCGCCCAGTGTCAGAAACTCCGGTGCTTCAAACTCTGCGCTGAAGGTGGACTCGCGAATCTGCCCGTCCTTCTTCGCGAGATTGCGTGCCATGCGAATGACTTCGAGGCTGCGGTCCTTGAGGTTGTGCGCCTTCTCGGTGTTGAGCGCGAGAATGCGGTAGGCCAGCGCTTCGTTCGGCGAGATGAGCGCGGTGATCTGCTTCAGGCCGAGCACCTTCGCCGCTGCGAGCCGATGCCGGCCGTTCGGCGTCCACAATCGCCCATCTTCACCGCGCACCACGATGAGCGGGTCGAGGAACGCGCCGGTCTCGTCGATCTTGGCCGCGAGTCGCTTCACGTGAGTGGGCGACAGGTCTCGCTGAAACGGCGTGGGCTGCACGGCACCGAGAGGGATAGACGCCAGCATGATGACGCCCCCGCCCAGGGGCTCGCGGTATGCGCCAATGGGCGCGCCGCCTGCCGCCAGCACCAGTGCGGCGACCTCCGCGACTTCCGGATCGTCCGTAGAAATGGGCACGTCCGCCGCAGCGAGGCCGCGACTGACGCGGCCCGGAGCAAGCTTGCCGCGACCGCGGGTTGTGGCGCGCTTTGCGCCGGCGCGTGCCGGGGCACGCTTGGATTTCGTTGCAGCCATGCGCGTACGTTGCCGCGCCGGAGCGTCTTCGTAAAGCACTCTGTGCGAGAATGGGGTGCCCCCGGATTCACGGCCGGGCGTATCCAACCCGATCGAGCATGAATAAGCGTACCGACAATCCGCCGGTCTCCGGGCTATTGCCTGCCACCGAGACTCCTCAGGGATCCGGGCAAGCGCCGACGTTGCGGCTGAACCTGCTGCCCGCGCAACGTTTCGATGCGGCCGGCCGAGCGCACGTGGATTTGCGCGCCGTGTTCGCGCTCGCCCTGCCGCTGGTTGCGAACAGCGCCGTGCAGATGCTGTTGAACCTCACAGATATATGGTTCATCGGGCACATCTCCACTTCAGCGCTCGCGGGCGTCGGTGCCGTGCAGTGGCTCGTTCTGGTGGTCGTGTTCATTCTCGGCGGCATCGGCCTGGCGGTGCAGACCGTGGTAGCCCAGGAGTATGGCGCCAGGCGGTTCGTGCGCGCTTCCCAGGCACTGTGGATCGCACTCTGGGGCATTTTGTTCGTGACGCCGTTGTTCGTGCTTGCCGGGCTCGGCGGTCACTGGATGCTGGCGCCGTTCGGTTTCGATCCGAAGATCGAGACGCTCGCGGCGGATTTCTGGTTGCCGCGAGTCGCAGGCTCGTGTTTCGGTGCCGCGTCCTGGGCCGTCATGGGGTTCTTCAACGGCATCGGTCGGCCGCGCATGACGGTGCTCATCACCGTCGTCGTCGCGCTCATCAACGCGCTGCTCAACTATCTGTTCATATTCAAATGGGGCTGGGGCGTCGCGGGCTCCGGCTGGGCCACCACGGTTGCGCAGGCGCTGGCACTGGGTCTCGGCATTGCGCTCATGTTCAGCCGCGAATATCGGCGCACTTACAAATTTCGGCTGACGTGGCGGCCACGCGCCCATCGCTTGTGGCGACAGTTCAGGCTGGGATTTCCGATGGGCCTGCTGTACGCGGCAGACCTCATGGGCGTGGCAGTCTTCCAGATGATGCAGGTTCGGCTGAGCACGGCGGACGGCGCGGCGACTCAGGTTGTGATGATCCTGACGTCGGTGGCCTATCTGCCGGGCTTCGGCATCGCGCTCGCGGGCACCACCCTCGTGGGTCAGTCCATCGGCGCTGGCGATCGGAACTGGGCGATGCGCGTGGGCACGAGAGTCACCTTGTTCACGGCACTCTACATGGGCGCCGCAGGCCTGCTGCTCGCGTTGACCGGCGAGTGGGTTCTTCCGTGGTTCGCGAGTGCGCACGACGCGGACGCCGTCGCGATGTTGACCGTCGGCACGAACATCCTGTGGCTGGCGGCGATTTATCAGTTCTTCGACGGAATGAATCTCGGCAGCGGCATGTGCCTGCGCGGCGCTGGGGATGCGATCGTGCCGGCGGCGCTGGTGCTCGTTCTGTCCTGGCTGGTGTTCGTTCCGCTGGCGCACGCGTTGACTTTCGCGCCCGGGCAAGGCTGGTTCGATCTGAGCTTTCTGCCGCAGCTCGGCTGGGGTGCCGTGGGCGGATGGACCGCCCTGCTGATCTACATGGTGCTGCTGGGCATGACGCTGTTCATGCGCTGGCGCTCGGGCGCCTGGCAGCGAATTCGAATCTGAAAGCGCGTCGCTACGCCCTGGGCCGATTACTGTGCGCTTTCCAGTTGAACTCGACGGGCACCAGCGCAAACGCCATGCGCGGTACGCCGTTTTCGACGTACGGCCGGAACAAAGCGCGCTCGATGGCTGAGCGAGCCGCGGCATCGAGACGGGCATACCCGCTGGAGCGCTGAATCTCGATGCGGGACGCGCGACCGAGCTCATCGATGAGCACGCGTAACACGACCAGGCCTTCTTCACCGGCGCGGCGCGACTCCGGCGGATATTTGAGCGAGGGCGGCTGCAGATAAGCCACGTCGCTCACCGTGCGCGGCGCCGCTTCGGCGGGCGGCGTGGGGGACTCGGCAACGGCCACTGTGATGGCGTTCGGCGCCGCCGGCTCATCGGCGATAGTGATCAGCGGCGGATCGATGGTCGGCGCGGTCGGCGCGGCCATCTCCGGCATGGGGGGCGGGGGCACCACGTCGTCCGGCTCGACGGCTTCGATGATGCTCGCCTCGATTGGCGTGCTGGCGAACAGGGACACTGAGGGCGACCAGCTGCAGATCGCGTAGACCACGACGACGTGAATCGCGGCGATGACCAGCCAGACACCGCCACGACGAGAGGCGTAGGAGAGAACCGCTTCCGGCGTCGACATGACCGTGAAACCGACCATAAACAAGAGTGGCCGGCAGTATAAAGCGATCCGTTCTCAAATGCGAACGGTTCGCATCGACTGACCATAAGCGTAGCTACGCTCAAAGGCAGGCGGCTACGCGCCCCGGGAAAAAACCACGCTTTTTGCCGCCGGAAACGAAGCTACCGTCCGAAAAAACGCCGGGCCGCGCAGGCCGCAGGCGACTTTTTTCCCAATAGACCTAGTGTGCTGTCCCGCAAATTCGCTCATGAGTCAGTGCGCCGAGATGGCTGAATTTGTGAGCATTTACGGGCGAAACAAATGCAAGAAATCTGCGGGACAGGACACTAGGCCGAGAGGCCCATCCAGCGCTCCAGTTGCTCCACACGGTTCCGGCTGACGCTCAGCTGCACGCCACTACGCAGCTTCACACCATAATCGCCGCCGGGGTCGCGCAGCAGGGTCTCGATCTGGTCCAGGCGCACGATGGCCGAGCGGTGGATGCGAAAGAATCTCGCCGGGTCGAGGCGCTCTTCGAGCATCTGCATGCGCTCACGAATGACGTGTGCCCGGCCGCCGGCGTGCAGCTCGGCGTACGGCCCGCTCGCGGTGATGTACTCGATGTCTTCCACCGGCACCACGCGCACCTGGCCGCGCGTTTCCACGGCGATGCGTTCGAGGTATTCGAGTTTCGCAGTGGTGGCCCCGCCGGCACTGCCTGCCGGACCGGCGCCTGCTCCAGCCCCACCGCGCTGAAGTACAGCGAGAAGCTGCTCCGACAGCCGGTCGACTTCTTCCAGTTCGATGAGGCGGCGCGCCCGCGCGAAAGCCTGCTCGAAGCGCTCGTCATCGAACGGCTTCACCAGATAATCGATGGCGGCGACGTCGAAAGCTTTGAGTGCGTACTGGTCATAAGCCGTGACGAACACTGTGGCCGGCATGTCGTCGGGGCCGATGGTGCGAATGACGTCCAGGCCGGTCATGCCCGGCATCTGCACATCGAGAAACACGATGTCGGGGTTCAGCGTGCGAATGGCCGTCACGGCCGCATCGCCATTGTCCGCAGTGCCTGCTATTTCGACGTTCGGCTGTACGCGCAGCAGGTCTTCGATGCGCTGGCGCGCGAGCGCCTCGTCATCGACGAGCAGGACGCGCAACGTTTTGTTCTTGGCCATGCGCGGATTCTAGGCGTGCGCCGCGAGGCCGACAGTTCGAAGATCCGTGCGCTTGTGATACGGAACGATCACTTCCGCGATCACCCCTTCACCTTCGGCCGCGCGCAGCGTCAGGCTCTGCTCGGTGCCGTAGAGTTCCAGAAGCCGCTCGCGCGTATTGCGCAGGCCGAGGCCTTCTCCAGCGCGTAGCCCACTCTCGCCGACCTGCGGGCCATTGTCCCGCACACGGAGCACCAGGCGTTCGCCGTCGCGGTGGCCGTGTATCTCGATGCGCCCGGGCGCATCGATCTTGC
>JBDTUL010000514.1:0-4686 GCA_040007735.1 Gammaproteobacteria bacterium
CGGGCGCTTGTGACACGCTGCCGGGGAGGCTTGTACGAGCAAGTCTTCGCCGTCAGAGCATCAGGCCTTCGTGAATAAACCCCTACTGCTGTGGGGTGTCTGCGCGAGCGACGATCACGAATCTCACCTTGATATCGTCGAGCACGCGGAGCGCCCCGCCGAACAGGCTGAAGGGTGTGAGCCCAAGCTCGGTCTGCTTCAGAGGCAACTCACCCTCAACTCGCAACTCATCGCCATCCAGGTGATAGCGCAGCGGCACGATCACTGAGGCGCCCTGGTCCCGCACTATGACTTGCACCTGCGCCTGTACCCCATCGGGAGTCTGCTGAACCCCCTGCGACACCAGCCGTATCTCCGGGTAGCGGTCGCCGTTGAGCAAGGCTTCGCCGATCATGTTTCGCCGCGTGCCTTCCTTGGCATCCACCGGCACGCCGGGGGGAAAGTCCGGCCCCTCCTGCGCGCGTAAGGCGTCCTCGTCGACAACGAGGGTGTTCACCGGCACCTGAATATCGAACGACACCCCCGACACCGCCTCGGGCACGCGCGCAACGCCGGTCATCTCGTGCGAGGAGATGACGTGATTGTGCCCGGCACGCGCCAGCGCGCCGCCCTTGTAAACCAGCACGGTCAGCAACGACGCCGCGGAATCGACCTTGAATTCCCTGCCCTGCGTTTGCGCGGGCGCCGGGGCCGACTCTGGAGGCGGCGCTGACTGAACCGGTGGCGGCGGCGATTCCCGTCTTGGTGGGGTGCTGGTACAACCTGCGGACAGGGCAGCGAGCCCGGCCACAAGGATAGCCACCGCGCCCGTCCGAATTTTGTAAGCTGCACCCATGCGACTAAGCTTACCTACATGACGATTCGAAACACTACCGTCCGCTGGGGCTCCGCCGCACAGCTGCTTCACTGGGCGATCGTCGCGCTGATCATCACGCAGTTCGTGCTGGCCAACATGTCCAACCATCTGCCCCTGGGCATGGCAAAACTCGCTGTGCTGGCCCGGCACAAGTCGGTCGGCATTACGATCCTGGGCCTGGCCATTCTCCGCCTGCTGTGGCGCTGGGTGAACCCAACGCCCGGACTACCGAACACACTTAAACCGTACGAGCGCGTGCTTGCGAAGCTCACACACGTTCTGCTGTACGCGCTGATATTTGCCATGCCCCTCACCGGGTGGGTCATGTCGTCTGCGCGAAACTTTCCGGTGAGCTGGTTCAACCTGGTGCAGCTGCCGGACCTGGTCGGGCCCAACCGCCCGCTCTACGACGTCTTGCACCAGACGCACGAAATACTGGCGTTCACGCTCATCGGCGTTGCGGTTCTGCATGCCGCCGCCGCAATCAAACATCACTTCGTCCTCAAGGACGACGTGTTGCGCAGGATGCTTCCTTTTACAAAAACACGCTGAGGGGTTCACAGATGGCCGCGTATTCACGTGCCGCGCTCCGCGCGGGCTCGTTTCTGGCGATGATGCTTCCGCTATTGATTCTGAGCACCTCGGCCGCCGTGGCCGCAGCCGCCGCGCCCCCGGTGCACTACACGCTGGACGCCGCCCGCAGCCTCCTGCGTTTCCAGTTCGTGCAGGCCGGCGCCACTAACTCGGGCCGCTTCGGAAAATTCACCGCCGACGTCCTGTTCTCGCCTGAAAATCTGGCCGCCAGCAAAATCGACGTGACCGTCGGCATCACCTCCCTCGACACCGGCGACAAAGAGCGCGACGACACCCTCAAGGGCGCCGACCTCTTCAACGTCGCCAAATTCCCTACCGCGCACTTCGTGGCCACGAAGTTCACGCCTTCTACCGGCACCGGCCTTTACAACTCGGTGGGAAAACTCACCATCCGGGACGCCACCAAGAGCCTGACGATGCCGCTCACCTTCCAGATCAAGACCGAGCAGGGCAAGAGCGTTGGCTACCTCACGGGCCGCGTCACGTTGAAGCGCCTCGAATACGGAGTCGGCCAGGGCGAGTGGAAGTCGGTGGAATGGGTAAAGGACGACGTCAACGTGACGTTCTCCCTGAGATTGGTCGCTGCGCCCTGATTACGGCGAGTCGAGCACAAGCGACCCTCAAGAGGGTCGCGTCTTGAGCTTCGAAGTGCACAGGTCGTAAATCGACCCCATCAACACCTGCACGGAGTGCGTCATCGCCACCTCGATCCCTCGTAGTGCCGCCTGCCGTATCGATTCCGTGAGCATGGAGAGTTGATCCTCGCTGAGGTTCTCCGGCATGCGGCTGGTGATTTGCACAGACGGGATGTCTTCCACGATCTGTCGCAGGATGTGATACACGCAATCGGCCTTCGCGCGCATCAGGTCTTCATCGTCACCGAACAGCGTACCAATAGTGAGCAACCCTTCCACTGTCTTATCGTGGGTCTGCTCCCATTCGCGCTCGGTGCCGAAGTTCGCATGAATGACTTCGCCCATAATCGCCTCGATCGCCCTGTCCTGAAAGCTGTCCACGCAAGTTTTGTGCCGCCACGCCGGGGCGCCCCGCACCCTGCTGAGGCTTGGGAATAGCACCATGACGGAGCAATTGAACGACGTTGGCGGCTGCGTGGACGCGGTGTTGCGGCGGGTAGGTCCCCGTGTGGTGCTCGCGCTGCCGCTGGGCATCGGCAAGCCCAACCCCGTAGCGAATGAGTTCTATCGTCGCGCGGCGCGCGACCCCTCGATAGACCTCACCATTATTACAGCGCTGTCCCTGCGCAAGCCCGTGGCTCGCAACGACCTCGAGCGCCGTTTGCTCGCGCCGCTGGTCGAGCGCGTGTTCGGCAACTACCCGGAGCTCGAATACGTCCACGCGCTGCGCCGTGGCGACGTGCCGGCCAATATCCACATCATTGAATTCTTTCTCGAGCCGGGCGCCTTCCTGGATTCCGCCCACGCGCAGCAGAACTACCTGAGCGCGAACTACACGCACGTGATGCGGGATGTGATGGCTCGCGGCGTGAACGTCATAGCGCACCTGGTTGCGAAGCGAGTCGTCGGCGGCCGAACGGAGCTGAGCTTCGGCTCGAACGCGGATGTCACGTCGGACCTGCTGCCGCTGGTGGACGCCGCGAAGTTGCGCGGCCATGACTGCGTGCTGATTGGCCAGGTGCATGCGCAGATGCCGTTCATGCCGGGCCACGCGCAGATCGAGCCGGAGCGCTTCGACTGGCTGATCGAAGACGAGCGATACGACTACGATCTCTTCTGCCCGCCAAACCTGCCCATCGGTACGGTCGATCATTCCATCGCCCTGCACGTAAGCTCGCTGGTGCGCGACGGCGGCACCTTGCAGGTGGGCATCGGTGAGCTGGGAGACGCGCTGGTATACGCGTTGCTGCTGCGACATCAGCAGAACGCCATCTATCAGGAATCTCTGAGTCAGCTGGGCACAACCAGCGCGGGTGGGCTCATCGACGCGGAAGGCGGCCGCGATCGATTCACCGCCGGTCTCTTCGCCTCCACCGAGATGTTCATCGATCAGCTGCTGGATCTATATCGCGCTGGCGTACTGCGTCGGCGGGTCTACGACTCATTGCCGCTCGAGCGCCTGCTGGCGAGCGGCGCGATCGCCGAACGGATCGACGAAACCATTCTCGCAAGCCTGCTCACTGCGGGTGTAGGCCCACAGCTCACACGAGGGCAGTTCAACGAATTGCAGACGTACGGCGTATTCCGTCGCGATGTCGAATATTCAAAGGGCCGCCTTCGCGCCGCGGATGGAGAGTGGATCGCTGCGGACCTCAGTGATGCCAAAGCGCGCACGCGAATCGCGGCTGAATGCCTCGGTCGCGAGCTTCAGAACGGGCAGGTGCTGCACGCGGGCTTCTTCCTGGGTCCGCGCGGCTTCTACGCCGCGCTTCGCGACCTATCCGAGAGCGAGCGCAGCCAGTTCGGCATGCGCGGGGTCGCGTACGTCAATCAACTATATGGTTCGGACCAGGAACTGAGAATTCTGCAGCGTCGCGACGCGCGCTTCGTGAACACCACCATGATGGTCACGCTGCTCGGCGCAGCGGTCTCGGATGGTCTGGCGGACGGGCGCGTCGTCAGCGGCGTGGGCGGTCAATACAATTTCGTTTCGATGGCGCACGCGCTGCCGGGTGCACGTTCGATTCTCTGCGTTCGGTCGACTCGCACCAGCGGTGGGAAAATCACCTCCAACATCGTCTGGAACTACGCCCACACCACCATCCCGCGCCACCTTCGCGACGTCGTGGTCACTGAATACGGCGTGGCGGACCTGCGTGGTCGCACGGATCAGGAAGTCATCGCGGCACTCCTGAATGTCGCCGACTCACGATTCCAGGCGAGCCTGCTCGCGCAGGCAAAGGCGGCACGCAAGGTTCCCAACGAGTTTCGGATTCCAGACGTCTACGGGAATAATTTTCCGGCACGGCTCGAAAGTGCACTGGAGCCGCATCGGCGCGGGGGATTCTTCAGTGAATACCCTTTCGGCACCGATCTCACTGCCGATGAGATCGTGCTGGCGCGCGCGCTGAAATCCTTGCAGGCACGCACGACCAGCTTTACAGCCAGGATGCGCACTGTAACGACGGCGCTTTTTGCAGGCCGCCCGCCGGAACGCCAGCAGGCGTTGCTGAAGAGGCTTCAACTGGACAGTCCCACGACACTCCGCGAGCGGTTGCTCCGGCGGCTGAAGCGCGTTGGCGCTACTCGCCGGAGTAGAAC
>JBDTUL010000515.1:0-4683 GCA_040007735.1 Gammaproteobacteria bacterium
CGTGGCCACGGAAAACTTCATGGGGAATCGATCCTTTTTCACAGCCTGGGGCTCGGGACCCCACTTCGACGTCACGCCCCGGCCGCCACCGCTCGCGCCGCGCCGGCCTTCACTTTCGCGGGCGCCGTCTCCACCAGGAAGAGACACAACAAGCCGCCAACGAGCGCGCAGCCTATCTGAAGCAGGATGGGCGCCGCGAGACTGGTCATGTCCGCAAGCTTTCCGGCGATCGACACGATGCCGAAGCCGCCCACCACCTCGCCCACGCACACGACTACGCCCATGGCCGTGGCGGCGTAGCGCCGCGAAATGGTTTCGCCGGGAATGACTCCCATGAACAGCGGGAAAGTGCCGCTGCCCAGCCACCCCACAAAGAAGAACGCCGCCAGCAGGAACAGCGAGCCCTGGAAATACATCGCGGCGAGGGGCGTCGCCACGCCGGCCAGGCAAAACGTGATCATGACCGGCTTGCGCCCGAAGCGATCGGAGATCGCCGGGGCGAAGAACCCCGCCACGGCCGCCGAAATGCCGAGCGCGGTCATCAGGTAGGCCATGGTCTGGCCGGGGAAGCCCCGGTATTCGGTCAGGAATTTCGGCAGGAACGTCCAGCCCAGCACGAACCATCCCACCATGAACATGGAGATCAGGCAGCAGAGGAAAATGTTTCGCAGCCTGAGCATGTCCATCAGGCCCATGCGCGCGCCGCTGTCGACGGGCCCTTGCGCATCCACCTTTGCCTTCTCTTCCAGCGTGGGCTCACGCACCCACAGCCAGACGGCGGCTGCGCAAATCAAACCGGGGACGCCTGCGAGGAAGAACGCGGAGCGCCACCCGAACGTTTCCGCCAACGGCACCAGAACCAGCGGCGCAAGGCCCTGCCCCAGCAACGCTGCGAAGAAGTTCTGCATGATTCCGGCATTGACACCGCGCCGATGCTCCGAGGATTCCACGGCCATGATGGCGAGGCAGATCGGCAGGAAGGGCCCTTCCACCGCACCCATGATCATTCGGGATGCCAGCAGGATGGGATAGGTGGTCGCAAGCCCCGCCAGCACCGAGCAGACCGAGAAGATGATCAGGAAGGAAAGCAGGAACGGCTTGCGCACGCCGCGCGCATCCGACCAGCGCGCGATGATGTAAGCGCCCAGCGCCCAGGCGATGGACAGGCCCGAGCCGAGAAACGCGGTCTGCGTGTTGGTGAGGTGCAGGTCCTGGTCGATGTAGGGGACCAGGATTCCGGCCGCATTCCGGTCGAAGAACGCGACCCCGAATGACATGCCGAGAATGATGAGCAGGCCGTTCTCGTAAGTGAAGACGCCGCGTTTGTTCGACATGTAGCGTTGCCTCTGGTGACCCGGTTCTGCGCTGGGCCTACGTCTGCATCATAGATGAATCAGCCGGCGGGCCGGGGGAGTCGGTCGGGTTGGCCGCAGATTGCACGGACGGCTGCGCAAATGCGCCCGTTGTGCGCCCGGGCTCGGCCGTTCTTCCCCTTCTGCCTGGCCTGCTCGTCGGCACCACCGCCGCCGAGACTCCCTTTGCATGCAGTTCCTGCGCCCCTTGGAATACCACACACGCGCACATTTGCACGCCAGATAACACGAGTGCGGGCCCTCACTGCCGTTAACCACTGAGGGCTTCCGCTGGCGGCGACGCACAGAGACGACGCGCGGTGGGCGACCCTATCGTTTGGTACTGGCGGCCGTCGAATCGTTGCAGCAACGATAAAACTAGAGAGAAGAGATGTGTCGTAGAGTCGCTCGAACTATCGAGCGACGTTTGATAGTCGCATAATCCTCATGCAAAGAAATTACCGAAATCGATACCGGCTGGCGGCCTCAAGCGCTACCAGATGGGCGAATTGAATAAATAGCAAAAAAGCGATATCATGAGCTCACATTGGACAGTGACCACTTTGAACAGGACGGTCGATGCCGAACTGGATGCGCTCCCCGCAGACATGCGAGCGCGGCTTGTCCGGATCGCGGAACTCATTCGATCAGGCGGCCTGGAAAACGTTGGCCTGCCGCATGTCAGGCCCGTTCAGCCGCCCCTCTGGGAAATTCAGCTCTCTGGCCGAGCGGGAATTGCCAGGGCGCTGTACGTAACGGCGCATGGCAAGCGCGTCGTGATATTGCGGGCTTTTGTGAAGAAGACGCCGAATACGCCACGACAGGAGATCTATCTGGCGCTGGAACGAGCCAGGCAGCTGGACAGCCGTTGTCGGTAAAGGACGGAGCACACTCATGACCGATCTGAAACGCCTCCACAAGAAGTGGAGCGGAAAGGCGGAATACCGCAAGGCTTACGACGAGCTCAATGACGAGTTTGCAATTGCGCAAGCGATGATCGATGCGCGTAAGCGTGCAGGTCTGACCCAGACGCAGATCGCCAAGCGGATAAAAACTACGCAATCGGTGATAGCAAGGCTCGAGAGCGGAAGCTCACTACCGTCGACGCGAACCCTCCAGCGTTACGCTCGAGCCACGGGTTCGCGACTGGCGATCTCGTTCGAGCCAATTAACGTTCGGTAAAAAGAAAGCGGCGGCGCTGCGTGCCGGAAGAAACGCCCGTGATCGTTCACCGGGCGCCGCACGTCTCGAGAGACCGGTACCTTGATTCCCACCACGTCCTTCGGCACGCCTTCCAGGCCGCCGAAGACCGTCAGCTTCGACCGCGAACCGGGCGGCGAGGTCACCGGGACACCTCAATGCGAGGCGCAGGCCCTCGCCATCAATCAACACCAAGTGACAGTTGGTGCGAGAAGCGGGAATCGAATCCGCGACCGGCGGATGCTTAGTCCGTTGCTCTAACGGATTCGATAGACAAGACGACCGGAAAGCGAATGCGCACGCGTCTTGCGACACCGTCAAAGGTCGCGGGGGTCCATTGAAGGCTACGTGCGTAGTCCACGGCTGCCGAGTCGGCGCTGAGCGTGCCACAGCTGCGCACCAACTGAACCTCGCCCACCGAGCCGTTCTGAAGCACCTCGATGGTCAAGACGACGGTCATTGGATCGCCCGGCCGCACCCCTGCTCGTCGAGCGAAGTCGGCAACATCAACAGACTGCATGCGCGAGAGCCGGGGAACGGACGACTTCCCGATCACCCCAGCGACATCTCCCGCATCGAGATCTTCGAAACGAAGGGAAACAAGGTTGCGCTCCCTCAACATCACCGAAACAAGCGCAACGTCGGGCAAGGGTGCGGTGTCCTGACTCTCTGCCTGGCCAGTTATCTGCACGAGCACGGCGGTTCTGGCCGGTGCCTCGACAGGGCGGTTCGAATCGAAATCCCCTGTGATCAGACAGATACCTATCGCACAGGCGTGCGCGACCAATACCGCCAGGGCGACCAGCACTCTCATGGCAAGGGCTCAACTCAGCGGCCGCGCCGAGCCCACGCGAGAACGCGCGGCAACAGCACAAACCACAAGCAGAAGCCCAAGGCGATCACCAACACAATACCGAACGGTGACACGATGGCATCGGGCATTAGCGATCGGGCGATGTCGTCACCGTATTGCAGCCAGAGCACGCCAAAGGGAAGTGTCCAGAGCAGAAAGAACCACCCACCGGCGACCGCGGTATCACCACCCGCCATCGCTGCCATGCCAGCTGCAATCGCAACCACCAGCCAGATTGCGCCGAGGATGTATTTTCTCATCGATGCGGCCTGAGGGTCGGCGCGGGTTCCCAAGGCAATTTCGGCGTTTTATGAACGGGATGGGTGCAGGTTGCGACACAGTCCGACACCGCCCCTGTGGCATACGACTGGCAGTTCTCCCCCTGCGATAGATCGAGGCTGTAGTTCGGTGGAGGAGCTTTGAACCCGGCCTTCAAACACTTCTCGACGCAATCGTCCTCAGGCCGAACCAGCTCACAGCGGCTGGCCTGATACTCGTCGTTGTGTATGACCCCCGGTGTATCGAACACCCGGGACGCCGAAGGCGTAAGCCCGCCACAAGTGTATCCGGTGGCCTTATCGCCGACACAAACGAACTGGTGAAACAGCGGACCGAACCTGAACGGAACCTTGTTCAGTTTTCGCGTGCACTGGTAGGTGTCCAGACCCAAGGGGTCTGTCGAGGCCACAGGGTTCTGCAACGCATAACCGTATGTGTTCAGGCCGCCCTGAAGCCCTGTCGGATCACTCTCCAGATACCGGCCGACGACGGAGTCGTAGTCCCTGAAATAGTTGTAGCTCAGGCTCGTTTCACTATCGAAGTATTGACCCGGAAATCGAAGATTGAAATTGAACGTCCCCAGTCCGGACGGGTTCTCGTTCGGCGGCGAGGAGCCGAACGGGTCACTCTCCCATTGCCACACGGCCTGCGCGGTACTACGCCGCGTAATCCGGCGTGGCGTGTTCAGATGATCGGTGTGGATGTAAAAGACCGAAAGCCCGCACGGCTCGAGCCGAACCGACGCGACAGGAATGTCCTCGAGCCACACAATTTCCTGAAGGGGCGTGCCGCTCGCATCGTACTCGCCAATCAGATGCCCGCTCTCATCGTACGAATAGAACGTGGCGACTCCGCCGGTCGACTTCTTTATCCGCTGCCCCAGCGCGTTGTACACGAACGTCGTGACTACGGAGCCGTTCGTTGCGGCCACCATGCGTCCGGCGGCGTTGTATCCAAACGTGCGCCCACCGATAGTGACCGGATTTCCAGCGCTATCGT
>JBDTUL010000516.1:0-4680 GCA_040007735.1 Gammaproteobacteria bacterium
GCAGGTGATGATTTCGAGATTCGTGAGGCCCCGCTCCTTCGCGCGCGCATCGATGAACAGCTTCTGGGTGCGGGAGTTCGAAACCGAGACGATGCGTGAGCGCGGGTAGTGCTTGGCCATCCACAGGCTGAGCGAGCCCCAGCCGCAACCGAGCTCGAGGATGTCTTCGCCGTCCGTCAGGCGCGCGCGCTGGCAGGTGAGGGCGAGCATGCGCTCCTCGGCGGCCTCGAGCGTCTCATTCGGCGATTCGTAGTAACACGAGGAGTACTTGAGGTTCGGCCCCAGCACGTGCAGGAAGAACTCTGTGGGCACCTCGTAGTGCTGCGTGTTCGCCTCGGCCGTGTTGATGGCCACGGGGCTCGCGCGCAGGCGCGTGACGAATTCCATGAAATGACGCTGCTGCTTCTCGGGCTCACCCTTGTCTTCCTCGCGAAGGCGCTCGGCAAGCAGGGAGCGGATGCCGCGCCGGATGAGCCAGTCGGGCACACGGTCGCGCTCGAGCAGGCGCATCGAGAAACTCGGGGGCACGTCCACCATGACGGTTGCGTTCATCGGTCAGGTCCTTTCGCTCAGTTTTCGGGGAATCCACGGAATGAAGCCGCTCGTGCGGGCCTGGTAGGTGCGGTAACGCTCGCCTTTCGTGCGCAGCGCCTGCTCCTCGGTGGCCTTGAGGCCCGTCACGTTGATCAGGAAGTGAAGCATCAGTACCGGCATCGCCATGGCGAGCCAGCCGTTCGGCGAGGCCACTGCGAACACCGCGTAGGCGATCCAGATGAGCCACTCGAAAAAATAGTTGGGATGGCGGGAGTAGTGCCACAGCCCAACATCGCACACGCCGCCCTTGTTGGCGGGTTTGCGCTTGAACGCCGCGAGCTGCGCATCCGCGGTGCTCTCGCCGATGAGCGCCACGGCGTAGAGCGCGATGCCGGCAAGCTCCAGAGGATGCAGCTGAGGCGCGCGGTTGAAGCAGGCAATGAGCAGCGGTAGCGAGAGAAACGCATTCAGCACCGCCTGGAACTCGAAGAACGCCAGGAACTTCAGGTTCAGGTTGCCTTTGGCGCCCCACTCCTTGCGCAGCTGCGTGTAGCGGCCTTCCTCCGGCGCGCCGATGATTCGCTTCGCAAGATGCCAGCCGAGGCGCAGCCCGTGCAACGCAAACATCGTGGCGATCAATATTCGGCGCGGGGCGTATCCAGGCGCGAGCGCCGCGTACAACGCACCGAGCACAGCGAAGTTCACAGACCAACCGATGTCTACGTAGCTGAAGTTGGTGTTGCGCAGGCCGAGCAGCCAGAGCGCAAACATGATTGCGCCGACCGCGAGCGTGCCCACCAGCAGCAATAGCAGCGGGCTTTCAATCATGGCGCCTGCTCTCCCGCACGCGGCGCGTTCGGAGCGCGCCGCCGCGCGGCGCGAACGAGAATGGGGGTGAACAGCCGGTACAGCCCGTAAATGAGTACGGGGCCCACGATGAGCCAGCCCAGCGCGGCATGCACGATGGCATCCCACAGCACCACGATCGCCTGAAACGCGCCCTGCGCGAGTAATTTGAAACCGCCCGCAACGGTGAGGGGCTGGGCCGTGGCATTCGCCACATGCTCCCCGAGGCGCACGAACGGAATGATGAGTGCGATCTGCAACGGTGCTGCGAGGTAGTTCACCAGCTGGATGGCCGGCAGATTGAGACGCAGCACGAGTGCTACGACGGTGCAGAGAATGGTGGAGACGCCGAGCACCGGAAAAATGCCGAAGCCAAGTCCGAACGCGAGGCTCAGTGCGATCTTGTCGGGCGTCACGCCCTGGCGCAGCAGCTCGAGGATGGGGTCGGCCAGCCGGCGTCGCAGGAAACCCCGAATGCCGCGCGCCTCGCTCACACGTTGCGCGCCGTGAGCAGCGTTGCGAAGGGCTCGGCCGCCGGGAGCTTGCGTAGCTGTAACAGCACGTAAGCCGCCATCGCCATGTTCCCCAGCAACAGGATGGCGATCAGCCAGAGGATGCGCGGAAGCCACCGTGTCTCCTTGTAGGCGAGCCAGACGTAGAACGTGATGAAGCCATAGTACGCATCGAACAGTGTTGCAATCGTCCACGCATTGTCCGGCGAGTGCGTGAGTCCGCCCCATTCCCAGACCGGTTGCGTGATCGTGGCCCACGTAGTGACCGCGATCATGGAGACCAGGATGAAACCGAACAGCATCCTGAGAGCGTTACGTGCCTGCATGGACTTTCTTTGGAGACCGGCCGCAAAGTGCCACTCGCAATCTAGCGCTAAGCCGGAAGCCTCGCTAAGCTTGCGCAAAACGAGATAACAATCGGTCTCTCCCCCATGGCAGATTTCGAACCCCGGACGGCGCTGCTCGCTGGCGCAAGCGGCCTCGTGGGGGGATACGTCCTCGATGCACTGCTGGATGCACCCGACTTTGGCCGTGTGTTCGCTATTTCGCGACGTCCCCTGCAGCGTGAACACCCTCAGCTGGCCAACCGCATCGTGCAGTTCGACAAGCTCGAGACTCAGCTGAAGGGCACGGTCTGCCACGTCGCCCTTTGCTGCCTCGGCACCACTTTGAAGCAGGCGGGGTCGGAGAAAGGCTTCCGGCAGGTGGATCTCGACTACGTGATCGCGTTCGCCCGGGCGGCCCGGGAGGCCCAGGCACAGCGGTTCATCGTCGTGTCGTCGGCCGGCGCGCACCCGCAATCGAAACACCTGTACCTCAGGGTGAAGTCCGAAATGGAGGCCGCGCTCGAAGCCCTCAAATTCCCGGCGCTGGACATCATGCAGCCCGGGCCGCTGCTCGGCTTCCGCCGCGAGCTGCGGCCGCGCGAGATGCTCGCCACCCTGCTGATGCCCCTGCTCAACCCGTTGCTCACCGGCCAGCGCATCGCCTATCGGGGTATCAGTGCCAGCACCGTGGGGGCTGCCATGTTGGGGGCTGCGCGTTCAGGTCGGCGCGGTGTGTATCGCTACACGTACTCCGCGCTAGCCAATCTCGCGGAATCGAAGCCCTTGCGGGCGGCGCCTGCGGCTACTCCGAAATCACAGTCCGGCGCGAGGTGACGCTGAGGCGGTCGCGCAGCCAGACCAGCGCGGCCGTCGCCACCACTACCACCGGCGCCGCAAGCTGCGCGCTGCGGCCGGGCTCCCACGCCTGAATCACTTCCAGCAGCAGCGAGATGGCCAGCATGCCGGCAAGAATGCGTTTCAGGGGTAGTTGCGCTTCCCGCAGCAACCACACGGTGCCCGCATGGAAGAACCCCACCTCGAGCAAGCCGGGCTCGCCTGAGCTGAGACGCGATGTCAGGGTGGGCAGCGTGAGCCACTGGAAGTTCGCAGTGGCCGTTGCGAAATCGAACGGCGCCAGCGAGAAAAACACGAACGCGGGCGCGGCCCACAGCAGGGCGAGACGATAGGCCGTCTGCTCGCGGGCGTACGTGATCTGCCAGATCACCGGCAATGCCAGCACGAAGCCGGCCACTTCATTGAGTTCGAGGCGCTGCTCGCGGAACACGATGCGAGCCACCAGCGATAGCGTCGCAAGCCCGATGAACAGCCGCCAGAAACTCGCGCGCCGGAGCAGGCTGCGCAGCACGGCCGCCACGAGTACATAGCCTGCGAAGAATCCCGCGAACGCGCCGCTCGACCATTGCCAGTCGAGTGCGTTGGAGGGATTGGTGAAGTACCAGACGAAGCGCGATGCCGGCATGAACGGCGCGGCGTGCGAGGCCACCCAGAGCGCAACGATGATCACCGCCACCACGTCGGGGCGATTGGTGCGCAACTCCGGCAAGGTCGGGCTCAGCCCCAGGCCGCGCGCACCGAGCGCCAGGATCGCGGCGATGCCGGCGCTCAGTCCATTCAGCGTGACGTCGGTGATCGAGGGGTCGCGGCTCACCGTCGTGGCCTGCGCGCATTCGATGAGGATAGAGAGCGATGCACCCACGGCGAGCGTGCACAGCACCCGGTGTGGCGGGCTCCAGCGGCGGGACCAAAGCGACGTGACGAGCGCGCCGAAGGGAAGGTAGAAGAGCAGGTTCGCCACGAGGTCGGTGCGCGGCGGCTTGCGCCACGTGAGACTGCGCATCAGGTCCGCGCGTCCGAGCCCTTCGACGTGCTCCAGGCTGAAATCGAACGGGTACAGGGATGCGTACCACATGAACAACACAGTGAACGCCAGAAGCCACGAAGTGGCCCGGCGCAGAGCGCGTTCAGATGCGGATCCCCGAATCGTCATGTGGCCGGGAGTGTAACGTGACCGAGTTAACATTCGGTTCTGCCGTGCGCGCGCCACACTTGGTTAATAGTTGACGTAACGCTCAACGGTCCGAGGCGTCTGCGAATAAATTGCCCGGAC
The DNA here is from genome assembly GCA_040007735.1 of Gammaproteobacteria bacterium. Taxonomy (GTDB): domain Bacteria; phylum Pseudomonadota; class Gammaproteobacteria; order Steroidobacterales; family Steroidobacteraceae; genus JADGHX01. The sequence continues at coordinate 4,347 of JBDTUL010000516.1, forward strand.
GCGAATACGGCGGGAATTTCTCCTCTGAATGACTGAATCCGCACTCAACAGCCGCATGGGCCGGCGTATCGCGGTGACCTTTGCCGTGGGCGCCATGCTGCCCGTGCTGGTCCTGTGCATCTTCGCCGCCCGGGCCGAAAGCCAGGCGAACGGCGTTGCCATCGATCGCCGGCTCACGGGTGTCAGCCAGGCGTACGCCCGCAGCCTGCGCTCCCGCCTCGGCGCGGCCGAGACTATCGTCCAGACGCTGACCGCGCGAGATGTCGGCTATGACGGCTCGGCGCTCAAGCAGCAGATCGTCAGTTCGCGCGCGTTCAAGACCGTTGTCGTCGTC
>JBDTUL010000517.1:0-4679 GCA_040007735.1 Gammaproteobacteria bacterium
ACCTGTACTCTAAATTGCCCGAGGTAGGTGTCTCTGTTCACATTGGCACGGGGGGGACGGGGTCCCGGATAGCGGTCAAATTCCGCTTGGAGCGCAGGATCGTGATCTGCGCTTTGCGTTCGATAAGGGGCTGATGAAGTCAATGCCGTCCACGCAAGGCGTCCTGGCCCTCACCGATCTTCAGCAGGTTGTCGGCGACATTCCGGTCTATGTACTTGTTGTACGGGTCGATACCCACGAACCTCGGCTCCTGGTCGACGACAACGGTGAGCGTGTGGCGCCCGCTTCGCACGCGCTGCCGTTGCATCGACAGGACGCTCGCCTTCGCGAAGCCCTTGCCACCCGGTTCGGCTGTGAACACGCCCACATCGAAGACTTCATCGAGCGGCGCCTCGGTTTCGACGCCCTTGCCGTCGGCATAGAGCTTGCGGGCCTCCAGTTCGAGCGTCACGTCCCACTTGCCATCCGCACGCCGGCTGGAACGCGCGCTCCTGGCCTTGAGGTCGTAGAGCGTGATGTTCTCGAACAGGTCCGTGATGAGGCTCTGATGCTCGGGCCCTGCCTCGGCCCGCAGGCGCTCGACGAGCTCGAGCGAACGCGGATACGGCGGACCCTTGAACGCGTAATCGCGCAGCAGGGACTGCAGCGCGCGGTTGACGGCCGCCTCGCCGATCTGGTCCTTGAGCAGGTACATCACGAGCGCACCTTTCGAGTACCCGATGTACGACTGGTTCTGGCCGTCGAGGCGCTCGAGCGGCAGTTCCTCGACGGCCTCCTGACGCCGGCCGTTCAAATATCCGTCCAGCGAACCTCTGAGAAATCGATGAATGTTCTCCGGCCCATGGAGCCGCTCCATGATCATGAGCGCCGAGTACTGGGCAAGCGTCTCCGAGAGCACGGTCATGCCCTGCATGTCTGCGCCAACGACCTGATGAAACCACCACTGGTGGGCTGTTTCGTGCGCGGTGACGTACGTGACCAGGTCCGCGTTCTGAGGCTTCGATGGGTCGAAGATGAAACCGGCGGCCTCGGAGTGCGCGATGGTGCCGGGAAACGACTGCGCGAAATTGTTGTAAGCCGGGAACTCGACTATGCGCATCTGCCGGAACTGGAACGGGCTGAAATTCCGCGAGTAGTAGTCGAGCGATTCCTTCATGAGGGCGATCATGCTATCGACGTTGTCGGCGTGCGTGGGGTGATAGTAGACAGCGAGCGCGACGTCCTTCCAGCGATCCTCGCGCACCGCGTAGGCGGCCGACTGAATGGAAAAGAAGTTGAGAATCGGCGCCTCGGTGCGGAAGTGTGAGACACGCCGGCCATCGGCGACCTTCGTGTCGATGAGGTAGCCGGGCGCCAGCGGCGTCTGATCTGCCACCGTAGACACGGTCAGATCGGCGTTGACCCAGTCGCTGTCGTGTCTGAGGTATTGGAACGCGCGGGCGCTTTGGTCCTCGAGCTTCGCCGGCCCTCGATTATCCGGCAACCCGTACTGGCGGCGCTTGGCGCGACCGATCAGGAAAAACCGGTTCGACACGCCGAGCGAGGGTGTGATCTGCGCATTATCGAAAAACGTACCATTCGCGACGACAGCGGTCTCGTTGTTCGAATTGCGGAATCCGCGCTGCTCGCGCACCGTCTCGAAGCGGATCTCGCGACGCTCGCCCGGTGCCATAGGCACGTCGAAGGAATAAATTCGGTAGTGCAGGTCCGAAAACTCCCGCGTAAGACGCGCGCCCGGGACCTCGAGCGAGCGCAACTGCAGCTCGCCGGCCGTGAGTGTGCCGAGGAACGATTTCTGCTCGAACGCACGCGGCCAGAAAATATGCACCTGCTCGAGCGGAGCGTCCGTGCGGTTCTCGATGACGTAGCTGCCGTGCGTGACGACCTTTGGCTCCTCCGGGAAAATGTCGATCGTGAGCGTTACGTCCATGATGCGGGGTTGCGGCACGCGCTCGAACTCCAGCATCGTCTTCTCGTATTCCGCCGCCCACCGCTCGCTGTCGATGTAGGGCCGATACTCGTTGAGGATGTTGGTGTTGTAATAGATATAACCGCCGAGGACTATCATGGCGACTGTGGCGACCGCCACGACCCAGCCTGCAGGGCCTGCCAGTCGCGCAGGCAGGCGTTTCACCCGCACGAGAAGTGGCGCGGACATGCCCCGGCGCCATAGCGCGTAAGCGAGGACGGTGAGAATGAGCGCAGCTGCTGTCCAGAAGGCACGGAACCACGCAGCATGATGCGCGTAATCGCCCAAGCCGTTCATGTCGGAAAGCGGAACCGGCGGCGCCGAAGCATAGCGGTAGAGGTTGTGCTCGAAACCGAGCTGCGGGAGCGTCCCCTGTGCGACGAGGAACAACAACATGACCAGCAGACCCACGAACTTGTGCGGCACCAGTGTCTGGATGAACACCGCGAGCACGGCGTAGAGCACCATGTTGACGAGCCATGGCAGCACATACCACGTGAGGTAGTGACTGAACTCGAAATTGGTGTAGCCCTTGAGCGCCTGCACGCAGACAGCGGCGGCGACGCTGATGAGAGCCATCGTGAACAGCACGATTGAGATCGCGAGGATCTTCGGAACCAGGAAGCTGACATCCGACGACGGTGTCGCGTCGACGATCTCGTGCACGCGGCGTTCACGATCGCGCCAGACGAGCTCACCCGCGTAGTATGCGGCGATGACGAGCGGAATGATCGTGAACTGCGCCTCGAGGGTCTGAATCATGACGCGTGTGACCGGGAAGATCGCGCTGACCGAGTCATCGCCGGCGTACCAGAGTCCGACGATCGCGTTGATGAAAGCGATGCCTAGCAGCACCACGTATGCGGGACTGCGAAGCGCGGTCAGAACGTCGAATCGCGTCAATGCGGCAAGCGGCCCCCACCCCAATTCGCGATACGAAGCGGGCTGCGCGGAAAGCCGGCGCGTCGGCGCCCTCCCCGGCTCGATATCCTGTGCTACGCGCTCCGGCTGACGGGCGCTGGGCATCGATCGGCGCTCTCGGCTGAACGTGCGCCAAGTGAACGCGAGCAGTGCAAACGCGACGGCGAGCCACAGCACACGATTGCTCAGCATGGCGCCCTGCCACGGCGGCAGCAGCAGGTTGCTTTCGCTCGGCGTCCAGATCCGAGTGACGGCGCCGAGGGCCGACAGACCGAATGGGTCGAACAATGCAGCGGCCGCAGCGAACTCGGCACGCTGGAAATAGCTGCCTGCGATGAGATAGAGCACCAGGAGCACGAGCGCGCCGATGTAGGTTGCGAAGATCGAGCGCGTCGCCGTCGCCAGCGCGAAGAAACCCGCTCCCATGACGAACAGCGTCGGCATGGAAAGTGCGAAATACACATAGGCGTAGTCGCCGGGGCGGAACGGGCCGATCGTCTCCGGGTCGAGCCATGGCATCGCCGCACCGATCATCAAACCGAGCGGCACACTGAGAAACACGAGGCAGCTGGCCCCGAATGCGCCCGTGAAGCGCCCGAACAGATAGTCGAACTTCGACAGCCGGGTCGCATGGATGAGCGGACCGAACCGGGTTTCCTCGTCGCGCACCACCACGTTCGCGACGAACGCCGTCAAGATGAAGATCGCCCACAGCGTCATGACCATGGAGCCCAGCGCGATCGCATACGGCGCGTTGCGGAACACCTGGCCGCCCCACCCGAGATGCAAGCTGTCCGCGGTGACGAGCGCAAACGCCAGCATGAAGAAGACCAGGCTGGTGACCCAGAAGACCGGCGAAGCGAGCTGGTAGCGCAGCTCGAAACCCGCGACGTGGCGAAACATGTCAGCGCCTCAAGCTGCGCGACGCTTGGGGGACAGCGTGGAGAAGTACACGTCCTCGAGACCGCCCTCGACGGGCTCGAAGCCCTCGCCGGGATGCTTGTCCGCAAGCACGTGGATCATTGTGCGCCCGCCAAACAGGCGCGTGGCGATGACCTCGTGGGCCGCACGGTGCGCTTCGAGCTCGGACTTGCTGATCGTCTTGCGCCAGACACGGCCGCGCAGCTGTGCGATGAGGTCCAGAGGGGCGCCCTCGCGCATGATGCGCCCGCCGGCGATGATCGCCATGCGCTGGCACAGATCCGCCACGTCCTGAACGATGTGCGTCGAGAGGATCACCACGATGTTCTCGGCGGTCTCGGCGAGCAGGTTCAAGAATCGGTTGCTCTCTTCAGGATCGAGACCCGCCGTGGGCTCATCGACAATGAGCAACTGCGGCTGGCCGATCAGCGCCTGGGCGATACCAAAACGCTGGCGCATGCCGCCGGAAAATCCGGCCAGCGCCTTGCGACGCACGTTCCAAAGGTTGACCTTTTGTAGCAGCGCTTCGACGACCTCGCGCCGCTCACCGCGCACCCCATAGCCTTTGAGCACAGCGAGGTGATCGAGCATCTCGTAGGCCGACACGCGTGGGTAAACGCCAAAATCCTGCGGCAAATAGCCGAGCGTGCGCCGTAGCGCATCGGGCTTGGCCAGCACGTCGATCGAGTCGAAGTGGATCGACCCTGAGGTGGGCACTTGCAGGGTGGCGACACAGCGCATCAGCGTTGACTTTCCCGCCCCGTTGGGGCCAAGCAGCCCAAACATGCCGCGCGGCACCTCAAACGACAGCTCATCGAGAGCGCGCGTGCCGTTCGGATAGACGTGGCTGAGCTTCTCGATCCGGAGC
>JBDTUL010000518.1:0-4676 GCA_040007735.1 Gammaproteobacteria bacterium
AGCGGCCGAGCTCCGCGGGCGCATCGAAGAACGTATTGACGATGACTTCCTCGTAAAGCCACATGTGCAGCCCGATCCCGAGGATCAGCGCAAGGATGGCGATGCGCTTGAGGCCCTCGAGGACGGGCTCCTCGATACGTCCGAAGATCTGGAGCAGGCCCCAGATGAGGATATAGAGAATGCCGAGCGTAACGATGGCCGGTTCCAACGCTTCGGCGATACGCGTGGTGTTGAGCTCGATGTAGCGTGCCAACAGCGCGTTGAGCCAGATGTTGAAGGTGGTGAAGAAGTTGAATTCCATGGGATGGCCTGCTACGGCAAGTTCGACTGAGCCGGTTTTTCGGGGAGTGAGAGCTTCAGAGGCGGCAGCGCATCGAGGGATCCGATGCCCTCCAGCTTTTCAGCCGCCAGCGCATTGATGCAGGAAGGCTCCTGGCGTGCGCGGGCGGGATCGTCCACACACGCTCGCACCCGTTCGCGTCGCTCGCCGGCATGCGCCCGGTAATAACTAACGGTCGGTGCTGGCGCCGGAGTTCGAGCGCACGCACTTAGCGTGAGGCACGCCAGGAGCAACGCAAGGTCTGCGCGCGTCGCTGTCACGGCGCCTCCTCCGGCAGCGTGAAGTGCAGCGGCGTCAGCGCATCGAGCGAGCCGACGCCTGCGATGGCCTGCTCGCGCCGTCGCAAACGCTGCGCGTCTTCATCGGCCTGCACGGCCTGAAAGGCCGTGTGAATCTTGTTCGAATCGTTCTCGAGCATGACCTGCTCGGCTTGAATGCGGGCCTGGAGATCCAGGATCGCTTTGGGGTCCTCTGCACCCGGAATCGCATCGATCAGGGTTTGCAAACCATTGAACCGCTCGCTGGTCTGGCCTAACGCCTGCTGCGTGAGGGCCTGGAGCGCCGCCGTCGAGTGACGCAGATCGTCGAGGTGCTTCTGATCGGCAGGCGACAGCGCTGCGATCTGTTCCGGCGTCAGGATTGCGTTGGTCTCCAGAAGGCCATGGGAGATGCGTTGAAACGCCGGGAAATCGGGCGACAGCCCGTACAAGGCGTCGGTCATCGCAAGCCAATGACCGGGAAGATAATTGCGCCATTGGCCGGCGAGCAGATTCTGCATGCCGCGGTCACCGGTTAGGGCGTCGTACTCTTGCCGCGCCTGCCGAAGATGGTCGTGCGCCGTCGTGAGCTGCTTCTGGAGCGTTTCGTACTGCGCGATCAGTTGGGCGATCGCACCGACGTCGATGACGGCCCACTGCGCCGCCGCGGGGCGGACCGCGCCGAAGGACAGCAAAAGGACTAAGGGAATTGCGAACGTAAGTTTGCGAAACATGGGACACCTCAAGTGCGTGTTGAGAATTCTTCGAGACCGGGCAATCCTCCGAAGCGCTCGCAGAATCGCGCGAGCCAGTTGTCCGGGAGCGGCCCGTATTCCGCGATCAACTGTTTAAGAAAATCGACGGTCGTCGCACGCCCGGAGATGACGGCGAGTTCGGCATCGAACCCCTTGAGGTCGAGCTGGCAGACCGCGCTGTGACGACCACGTTTCAACAAAAAGCTGCGCGAGCCGGGGGAGAGTTCCTCCTTGATCAGCGAATACTCGCGTTCGGAAAGGCCGAACATGTCGATGTAGTCCTCGCGCGTGGCATCGCTCGTCGGAAACAGAATCTTGGTGGCCGTCTGCTCGATGATGGTTCGCGCGATGGAGCTCTCACGGACGTTGCTCGCGCTTTGAACGATGGCCATGAAGCAGCCTTCGAGCTTCCGCATTGTTTGCAAACTATCCTTAGACATCGCGGCGAAGTCGGCATCCAGAAGCCACTTGGCGCACTCTTCGACCCAGAACAGCAAGCGGCGGCCGTCGAGTAATTGACGGGCCAGATAGAAGATGTAGAGCGATACCGCCGGACGGGTTCGAGGGTTGTCGAGAAAATCTGTGCCGTCGAATCCAAAGATGGCGTTCTGGGCCATACGGGGGACCACGACATCCTCCGGGTTGTCAAAAACCCACGCCTCATCGCCTCCGGTCGCCTCGCACCAGGGCGACAGCCGCGCGAAGACGCCTTCCGGGTCCGTGGCATCCAGAAATTCCGCTAGGCGCGACAAGCGTCGGTGGGAGCGTTCGAGCGCCAGGGTTCCGTGCAGTGCCTGGTCGAGGTCCGCTTGCTCGCGGACGTTCAGGACGGGCAGGCCCGGCGGCTGCGCCAGCGCGCGTACCCACGTCTTCAGGAACTGAAAGTTCCCGGGTGTGAGCGCGAGTTGCAGCGGATTGAACCCGGTCGGCAACCCGTTGCGCAGCGCCAGGTACTCCCCGCCCAAAGCGCGCACGAGAATTTCCAGCCCGCGGTCCTTGTCCAGAATGATCTGCGTCGTTCCCTGCCGCGTCAGCATGGCGATCAGAAACCCGATGACGACGGTCTTGCCCGACCCGGTCGGGCCGCACACGAGCGTATGGCCGATGTCCTTGCGCGAACCTCCATCCGGATCATCGGGATCGCTCGCGTGCGGCCCATAGTGGTAAGCCGACCCGGCGCTGCTGATGAACACCGTCGTCGCCTCGCCCCAATGATTGCCCTCGGGTCGGCCGGACGCGTAATTGTGGAAGGGCGCCATGCCGGCGAAATTGCGCGACGTGATCGGTGCCTTGCGCGGTCGACGGGCGAAAGCGCCCGGGAACTGGCCCCAAAAGCACTCTTCGAGCGCCAGATCCTCGCGCGCAACCACCATGTGCGCGTCGGCCAGCAGGTCGCGGCCAAGTGCCACGCGATCGTTCAATGCTTTGACGCGCCATGCCTCACCGTCCGGATGGGCATCTTCAAACGCGTCCGCGAGCACCAGCAGGCTCAAGTGATGGTCGCCCATGACGAATTCGCCGCTCGTCAGCGCATCGAGCGCCTCTTTCAACTCCTCAGCCTGCGATCGGGCGAAGTCGCCGGCATTGGTCAATTGGTTGTACTGGCGAACCAACAACGATTGACTCGTGCTCTTCTTCAAGAAGCTGAATGACTGCGTGAGCACGAGCGGAAAAGGCGCCGACAGCAGACCATTGAAAAGGCCGGGGGCGGTCGGGGTCGCATACTCTTTGATCCCGAGCATGGCGCCGAGCCGCGTTTGAGTCGGCGTGCGGAACTCCAGAGTCTCAAGTCCAAAAGAGGGCCGCGACGTTCCCAGCACCCGATGAAGCGGTGCACGCGGTAACGGCAGCGGGCGGGTCTCGCCATCCACGAGCGAGGATAGAAACTCGAGCACGCGGGAGTAGCGGTGCCCTTCCCGTTCATAAAGGCCCAGGGTCTCCGGTTCGTAGTGAGCCAATGCGGCCAACACCGTCTCACGTAACTTCTCGCAGGCATCCAGCGCTTCGGCGATCTCTTGCACCAAACCGTCGGGCCGAGTCCGGGTGAGGAGGCGCGCCGCAAGCCCTGTCGCGGCACCGGAAGTCGGCCGATACACGAGCGAGAAGTAGAGATCATTGCGCATCAAACGCTGTCCGGCGATGCGCGTCCGATAGCGTGCGTTGAGGCACGCCGCGAACGGATTTGTAAAATCACCCTCCGGATAGCTGTGTTCTCGGTGGCGGACCAAATGCGTCCACACCGCCACGTTGGGAGATCCGATACCGCGATAGAGCACGTTCCATCGCTCGTGCCAGGCGTTGATCTCCGCGGTGTCGGCGCATTCAAAGCTTGCGCCGCTCAACTGAAGCACCTGTACGTAGTGTCCAAAGCGAGTGCGGACCACGTGCTCTGAGACTTGCGCCGTATAGGGAATCCGCTGACCGATCATCGGCTCGCGACGCAAGAGGGAGGGGGTGCGAAGAGCGCGCATGTGGGTTGCTCTCCTCAGATCCGCACGAAGGGCGGCGCGCGGCGCCGCCCGCGGATCGTCGGCAGGTCGAGCTCGAGCGGGCTGTAGCTGCTCGCGGCCCAGAAAGAGTGCGTGGACACCAAGGCAGGCAATCGCGTGCGGCACCAAGCCGCGAGCAGATCGAAGATTTTCGGATCTCGCGAGCAGAGGAGCGCGCACAGGCCGTGGATGGGCACGGCGATGAGCAGCGTCAGGAGATTCTTGCTCATCAAGAAGATCTCCATCGTGCACACCATATTGAGCACGAGGGCTGCGTACGTGGTTCCACACCTCATTGGCGGTCTTGTTGCGCCGATGAACAGCGGGTCAAGCACGATGTCGATTGAGGTGTCGCTCATCGCCGTGCCGTCAGACGCCAAACAGGCCGCGTGCCCAGGTCACAATCTGTGGCGCGCCGAAGATCACGCCAACTCCGATAAGCGCGCCGATGGGCCAGCCCCAAGAGATCCGCCCCGTCATTGCGACGACCGCGAGCGCCATGATCGCGAGGATTGCGATCGGCGTGGCGAGCGCGATCAGATTGGTGACCAGGCTGTCGGCGCCCGTCTGGAATGGCGAAGCCTGCGCACACGCCAATTGTGGTAGGAATGTCAGCGCCGCTGCGGTGCCAATTATGAGCAGAGATTGGCGCGCCATCGGCGCGCGGTTGAATCGATGAAACATGGCCGCTCCCGTCGAGTTGTTGCGTTGGGGCTCGAAGCGGTGCGGGGCGTTGCAGGAGGGTGCAGGCCGCGCCCGGATCCGAGTGCGGCGCTATAAAATCACTGGGGGGGACGCGGCTCGACCAACGAGAGCGTCGAAAACGCTCGCTCTC
>JBDTUL010000519.1:0-4673 GCA_040007735.1 Gammaproteobacteria bacterium
CGGCTACATGCTGCCAGATGATGTCGCCGCGCGAATCCGCGCGATGCGCGGTTTGCTCAAGCCCGAAACGCAGATCGGCTTTCACGGCCACCACAACATGGCGATGGGTGTCGCAAACTCGCTGGCCGCGGTCGAGGCGGGCGCAACGCGCATCGATGGCTCGGCCGCCGGTCTTGGCGCCGGTGCGGGAAACACGCCGCTCGAAGTCTTCAACGCAGTGTGCTTTCGCATGGGCATAGAGACAGGCGTGGACGTGTTCAAACTGATGGATGTGGCGGAAGACCTGGTCACGCCGATCATGGATCACCCCGTGCGCCTCGATCGCGAGTCGCTCGTGCTCGGGTACGCGGGTGTGTATTCGTCTTTCCTGCTCTTCGCACAGCGCGCCGGCCGCAAGTATGGCGTTTCCGCCAGCGACATCCTGGTGGAGATGGGCCGGATGAAAACGGTGGGCGGGCAGGAGGACCTGATCGAGGACGTGGCGCTGAACCTGGCTCGGGCTCGCGGCTAATGCGCCCCTTCGAGCAATTGCCGCTGACGCTTGCGCCCCTTCGCGGTGAGCAGCGGTCGCCAGCAGGCGTGAATGCTCTGTTCGATGTATTCCTCGAGCGACACGATGGCTCGCAGGCGCCAGTTCTTCAGCGCCCAGGCGTGCGCGGCAGTGATGATGCGGAACACGAGCAGTTCGGTGTGATGGCTTGCGAGAAACCCCGCCGCCACACATTCCTCGACGCACGCTGCGATGAGCGCATTGGTGTCGAGCTCCATCTTCTTGATCGACTCGACGTCGTCGGGCCGCAGCGATTTGGTTTCCCGATAGGTGAGCAGCACGGCCTCGCGATTTGCCGCGATGACGTGTGTGTACGCCTCAATGGCTCGAATGAGCCGCAGCAACGCGTCGGGGCTGCTGCCGATGGCGCTGGGAATCTCACGACGATTGGTCTCGACGATGTGGCGCAAGGCGAGAAACAAGAGATCGTGCTTGTCCGCGACATACTGATACGCGAGACCTGCGCTGACACCGGCTGTGTCGGTGATCTGCCGGACGGTGGCTTCGTGAAAGCCAACGCGCGAGAAAACGGTGATGGCCGCTTTCACGAGTTGAGCCCGGCGCGTGACTGCGCGAGCGCTGTTGTTGTTCGAATCTCTTGCGTTGTCGCCCATGGGAATCTCGCGAACCGGCGTCTCATTGTAAACACGCGCGCGCGGGTGCGCGATGGTTGAGTTGCCATTGAGCGAGCGTGTCGCCGGAAAAATTCTGGCCGCGCAGGCGCGCACACGAGGCGACTCTCCCTTCGTCTGGTTTGGGTCGGCGTGGCACAGTTTTGCAGAGATGGATCGTCGCGCGAATTGCGTGGCCAACGCGTTCGTCGCGCAGGGCATCGGCAAAGGGTCGCGAGTTGCGGTGTTGCTGCGGAACCGGCTCGAGTACCTTGATCTGTGGTTCGGTCTCTCGCGAATCGGCGCGCTGCAGATGCCGATCAACTGTGAATACCGGGCGGCGCAGATTCTGCAGACGTTGCAGCGAGCGCCGGTAGACGTTGTGGTCGTCGAGAGTGGGCTGCTTACAGAGCTGTGCGTGGCGCTCGAGGAGATGGATCGCCTTCCAATGATTCTGGTGATGGGCTCGATGCCTGTAGACCGGCCAGCGTCGCTTGCGAAGGCGTATGACTACGTAGCCGTGCTGGCTGGCGCGCTCGATGGCGAGCTTGCTGCGGACTTCGCAGTGTCTGGCGCGGACGCTGGCGTGATCATGAACACCTCCGGTACTACCGGCCCTTCGAAGGGTGTCGTGCTCTCACACGCCCAGCAATACATCCTCGGCCGCAACATATCCTCGGATCTCGAGCTGAACGCTGACGCTGTCTACTACAACTTCTTTCCCCTGTTTCACAACACCGCCCAGGCAATGATCACTTTGCCGGTGCTGTTGTGTGGCGCGCGCATGGTGCTGACGGAACGTTTCAGCGCCTCGCGCTTCTGGACTGAGGCGCAGGCGCACCGTTGCACGGCGTTCTACTACATCGGCGAGATTCTTCGCATTCTGCTGCGCACGGATGCGCCGCCAGAGGCCGGCGCAACCTCGCTTCGAGTTGCATGGGGCATCGGTGCTTCGGCGGGCGATTTCGCTGAGTTTCAAAGCCGCTTCGGCATTCGGTTGCACACGGGCTATGGGTCGACGGAAGCGAACGTTCCTTGCTTTCTGCCGCGAACGGGCGCGCTACCGGGCAGTGCAGGGCGGGTGAAGGAGGGTTTCGAGATTCGTATCGCGAATGAATCTGGCGAGCCGGTTACGGCAGGAACGCGCGGCGAGATTCTGGTGCGCTCCTCGGAACCGTGCGCGCTGATGCTGGGTTACGACGCTGACCCGGTCGCGACGGTTGCGGCCTGGCGCGACCTTTGGTTTCACTCCGGGGACACCGGGTACGTGGACAGCGAGGGCCTGCTCTTCTTCACCGGCCGGACCAAGGATGTGATCCGGGTACGCGGCGAGAACGTCTCGGCGTTCGAGGTGGAAGAATCGATCGGAGCGCTGGATGGCGTTCTGGAAGTGGCCGCAATCGGTGTTCCCTCCGAACTCGGTGGCGAGGAGGTGAAAGTCATCCTCGTGCCGCGCGCCGATGCACGGCTCACACCCGAGAGCGTCGTTGAATGGGCACGTTCCCGGCTGCCGCGTTTCGCCGTGCCGCGTTACGTGGAGTTCGTAACGTCGCTGCCGAAGACGCCCACCAACAAGGTGCAGAAACACGTTCTGCGCCTGCAGCCCTTCAACGCACAGACGTGGGACGGTGACCGGCGCGCCGGAGCGCGCAACTTTTGTTCTCAGGAAGCACAGGAATCGAAATGTTCAGTTTGAAAGGCAAGTGCGCGCTCGTGACGGGCGCAAGCCGTGGCATCGGGCGCAGTGTGGCGCTGGCATTGGCCGAGGCGGGCGCGGATCTCGATTTGTGGGGGCGCGATGAGGCTGCGCTTGCGCAGACGCGTGCCGAAGTGGAAAAACTCGGCGTCAAGGCGAGTGTCGCCGTGCTCGAGATTACCGATGGTGAAGCGGTGAAGAAGGCCGTGGCGAAGGCCGTGGCCACTCACGGCAAGATCGATACACTCGTCGCGAACGCCGGCGTGAACAAGCTCAAGCCCTTCCTCGAATGGCAGCCCGCGGAGTGGGATCAGGTGATGAGCGTGAATCTTCAGGGAGCGCTCCACACCTTGCAGGCCGTGGGCCGTCACATGACCGAACGCAAGTCCGGCAGTGTGATCGCGATGGCTTCCATCTACAGCTTCGTCGGCGCACCGGGCAACAGCATCTACTGCCTCACAAAGGGCGGGCTGCTGCAGCTCGCGCGCTGTGTGTCCCTCGAATGGGCGCGCTTCAATGTGCGCGTGAATTCCATCTGCCCTGGCTGGATCGAAACCGACCTGACCGCGCCGTATATGGTGGATGAGAAGACTGTGGCTGCGGGCCTCAAGCAGATTCCGCTGCGGCGGTTCGGTAAGCCGGAGGACATTGCTCCGCTGGCCGTGTACCTGGCCGCTGACGAGTCGCAGTGGGTGACCGGCCAGAACTTCACCGTTGACGGCGGGCAGATCGCACGATGAACGCCACCGTTGCTCCGGTCCGTCAGTCCCGCATCATCGAGCTCGAAGCGGCGCTCGATCACGTTCGCCCCGGCATGACGGTGGCGATCGGCGGATTCATCAACTCCAGTCACCCCATGCTGGTGGTGCGCGGCCTGATCCGGCGCGGATTGAAAGATCTCGTGCTGGTGGGTGCCGCATCGTCCGGTCTCGAGATCGACCTGCTCATTGCCGCCGGTTGCGCGCGCCGGGTAGTGGCGCCATACGTGGGCGGCGAAGTGCTCGCCCCTATAGGGCCGGCGTTTCGGGCATCGGCCGAGCGCGGGCTCATTGACGTGTTCGAGCTCGATGAAGCCATGTACTACGCAGCGCTGCGTGCCGCCGCTCAGCGTGTGCCATTCAACCCATGGCGATCGGGCGTGGGAACTTCGTTTCCCGTGGTGAACCCGGCGATCAAGGTATTCACTGACCCCTGCAATGGCGAGACGTTGCTCGCGATTCCAGCGCTGAACATCGATGTGGCCTTCCTGCACGCGGCGATCTCAGATGCCTACGGAAACGTGCAGTACATCGGGCACGGCTTTGGCGACCGCGCCATCTACGCCGCCGCTGATCTCACTTTCGTGCAGGTGGAGAAAGTGGTGTCGAACGAGGAAATTCGCCGCGACCCACTGCGCACGGCGGTGCCCGGTGCGGACGGCGTGATTCGCGCGCCTTTCGGATCCCACCCCTTCGCGAGCCCGGGTCATTACACGGAGGACAAAGAACACATCCGCGAGTACGTGCGTGCCGCCAGCGCTTGGGCGAAGGAGGGCGATCGGACGGCGCTCGATGCGTATCTGCAGCGCTTCGTTCACGAGCCCCGTGACCATGTGGAATACCTGGAGCGCGTCGGCCTGCGCCGGCTGCTGACACTCGATGAATATTGACTGGAGACGACGATGAGCCCCTCTGCACCCGTGACCCCTTTGGCTTCACCCGCGACCACTCGGGAAATCATGGCGACCGTTCTCGCGCGCGACCTGGTCGATGGCGAATGGGTTGAAGTGGGCGCGAACCTGCCGGTGCCCCGTGCGGGCGTGCTGCTCGCCCATCTG
>JBDTUL010000520.1:0-4669 GCA_040007735.1 Gammaproteobacteria bacterium
CAGCTGCCGATCGAGAGCCCTCAATCGCCGGGCGGCTAAGACGAGATTCTCTTCTAGGGCCCGTCAACTGTAATCCTCGATTTCAATCTGATATCGCTGCTCGACGCTCCCACCTGCACCTCATATCCCCCGGAATAAACTTCATACGCCCGATGCGTCACATCGTAGTGCGTAAGATCCCGGTTGGGCATCAACGTAAACGACACACGCCGGGATTCGCCGGGCTTCAGCGACAGACGCTCGATCCCGCGCAGGTCCTTCAACGAGTGTGATACGGCTGTTGGCGCAACGGCCTTCACATAGAGTTGAACCACTTCGTCTCCCTGCCGCGCGCCGACGTTCTTCACGTTCACAGACACACGCACGCTCTCGCCCGGCGCCGTGCGTGAACGATCGACCTGCAAATCCGAATACTCGAAGCGCGTGTACGACAGGCCATGCCCGAACGGAAACAGCGGCTCGCCTTCGAAGTAGCGATAGGTGCGGCCGCTCATGCTGTAGTCCTCGAAGGGCGGCAGCTTTTCCGTGGCTTTGTAGAAGGTGACGGGCAGGCGGCCCGCCGGATTCACCGCGCCGAAGAGCACATCTGCGACGGCAGTGCCGCCGCTCTGCCCGGGATACCAGGCAACCAGAATGGCCGGCACATGTTCCTTCGCCCAGTCCACCGCGAGCGCGGAACCTGTGGTCAGCACGAGAACCACCGGCTTGCCGGTGGCCTGAAGCGCTTCGAGCAGCTTTTCCTGGGTGGCGGGCAATCGAAGGTCGGTGCGGTCGCCGCCCGCGAAGCCCGGATAGTTCACCTTCATTTCCTCGCCTTCGACGTCGCCCGTCAGGCCGCCGACGAAAACAACCACGTCGGACACACGCGCGGCTTCGAGCGCCTCCTCGAATGGCGGCTTGGCTCCCGGCAGGCGCCACGACAGCCGCACCTCGGCGTCGCGTATGTCTTCGAAGTATTCGAGCCTGAGGTCGTAGGCCTTGCCACGCTCGAGTTCTACGAAAGCATTTTTGCTCTGCATGCGCGGGTTCAGATCCCAGCTGTCGAGCAGCGGCTTGCCGTCGATGAACAGGCGGAACCCATCATTCGCGCCGACCGCAATCTCATAGCGACCGGACGCGGGCGGCAGCAACTGCCCGGTCCAGCGAACGCAGAAGTTGTCGCTCGGCAGGGCGCGGGAGGCGGGGAGCTGACCCTGCGCGACGAGATCGTCTGTCGGTGAGCCGCGATCCCAGCGAAACGCTACGCGCGCATCCGTGCGCGTAAGCATGGGCTCGCCCGCAAATTCGCGGCCCTTGAAGTATTCTCCCTTGAGGCCTTGGGCGGCCGCGCCGGCTCCGACGCGAAGAAACGCAGGCTCGATGATCGGTGCCGCACGCGGCTCGTCTCGCCCCTCGACCAGATCCGTGCCGCGCGAGTACAGCACCTTGGTCTTTGCGCCCACCGCTGAACGGATTCCTTGCAACACCGTGACGGGCGCGGCGGGCGTACCGTAGTAGTTACCCAGCAGCGCCATGATTTCATCGGCGGTAGGGCCGATGACTGCAATGGTGCCGAGGTCGCGGGACAGCGGCAGCACGCCTGTGTTCTTCAGCAGAACCATCGAGGATTGCGCGGCTCGACGCGCCAGCCGATCGTGTTCAGGCGATTGGTTCACGCGATAGGGTATGCGCGCCCACTGCACGCGCTGGGCCGGATCGAACATGCCAAGCTGCAGGCGCGTAAGCATCAGTCGTCGGACGGATACGTCGATCTGTGCCTCAGTGATGAGCCCTTGGCGCACGGCGCCGGCAAGCGCTGCGTAAGTGTGGCCGCAGTTGAGATCGAGCCCGCTCTTCACGCCCAACGCCGCGGCCTGCTCGGCCGTGGGGACGATCTTGTGCTCCTTGAAGATGTCCTCGATGGAGTCGCAGTCGGAGACGACGTAGCCTTTGAATCCCCAATCCTTGCGCAGAATGTCCTGCAGCAAGCGCGGGCTCGCCGAAGCGGATTCACCGTTCACACGGTTGTATGCGCCCATCACCGAGGCGACGTGACCTTCTTGCACCAGCGCGCGGAATGCCGGCAGGTACGTTTCGTACAGGTCCCGTTCGTCCGGGTGCACATCGAAGTGATGGCGGTCGGCCTCAGGGCCGCTGTGTACGGCATAGTGTTTTGCGGTTGCATCGAGCTTGCGATACCGCGGGTCATCCCCCTGCAGTCCCTTCACGAACTCCACGCCCATTCGGGCGGTGAGGTACGGGTCTTCACCGTAGGTTTCCTGGCCGCGGCCCCAGCGCGGATCGCGAAAGATGTTGATGTTGGGCGACCAGAACGTGAGCCCCTGGTAACGCAGGCGCTGGCCGCGGCGCTCGAATTCGTGGTGTTTGGCGCGGGCTTCGTCGCTGATGGCCGTGGCCACGTCGTGCATCAGCCGGGTGTCGAACGTGGCGGAAAGGCCTATGGCCTGCGGGAAAACCGTAGCGGCGCCTGCGCGCGCTACGCCATGAAGCGCCTCGTTCCACCATTCATACGCCGGGACGCCGAGCCGCGGGATGGCAGGGGATTCGTTCTGTAGCTGTGCGATTTTCTCATCGAGGGTCATGCTCGCAACGAGACTCGCGGCCCGGTCTTCGAAACTGCGGCTGGTGTCGCGATAGATCGCGTCGGCGGCATGCGAGACCGGCGCTGCGAAATTCGATGAGGCCAGACAGAAGGCGAGTGTGACCAGAGCGGGGCGCGCGACGCGCGCTCGGGGGCTTGAGTGCATCCTGCTTCTCCAGATCGGTCCCAGGCGGAATCGGCGGCAATACTGGAGCAGCTCGCCCGGTGTGGCAACACCGGACGACTGGATGGCGTACTAACTCATTGCTCTCGCCTGTCCCTGGCTACTGCCCGATCTGATAAGCATTGATCGGCTCGACAGCCCCTTGCCCGATATCGCTACTCAGCGCTTACCCTGATTCATCGACCACGACACCCCGAACGGATCCTTGAGCTGGCCGTAGCGGTCGCCCCAGAACATATCCTGCGGCGGCATGACGGCAGTGGCGCCCGCTTCGATGGCGCGTTTCCACCATCGGTCGATGTCGTCCACCATGATCGTCAGGTTGTAGCCCTGCGCCGGCAGTGCCGGATGGCCGTGCTCCGGATACCCGTCGCTGAGCATCACCGAGCTGCCATTGATATACAGATGGACATGCATGGTGCGGCCCTTTTCGTCGACCGGGTGGGCGGCCGCCACCTCGGCACCGAACGCGCGCCCATAGAACTCGGCGGCCTTCATGGCACCGTCGATGATCTCCAGGTAGGGAACTACGCCGCCTTTGACTGGGGGACTGGCACTCATGGAAACGCTCCTTCCGGATGTTGATGGCGTGTACGTTCCCCAGGACGTTGCGGGGGTCCCGCCACCGACACGGGCGCCGACTTTATTTTCGCGAATCCGCGAGGCTCAAGCCGGCCGCGCCAGCTGGAACCGCTCGAACCGGTGCAGGGCCGGCTCCACTTTCTTTTTGTGGGCGCGGGCCGAGCCTTTGCCGACCCACGTCCATTGCTGCACCAGGAGCTTCTGGCGCTCGCGATCGGTCTTGAGATCGATGGCGGCGACGACTTGGTCTCCCACGAGCACGGGGCATGCGAAGTAGCCGAACACACGCTTGTTCTTGGGGACGTAGGCCTCGAAGCGATGCTCGTAATCGAAGAACAGCTGCAGGCGCTTGCGCTGACTGATGAGAGGGTCGAAGGGAGACAGGATGTGTACCGGCTCTTCGGCGCTGTCGAACGAGGCCTCGAGAGTTTCGGGCCGCGCCCAGTGCTGCCACTTCCCGGCGCCTTCGAGATTCACGGGCACGAGCTCCTTGCGACGAACCCGCGCCTCGATGAGCCGCCGTACGGCGGCTTTGCGTGGGGCGTCCATATAGCAGATGGATTCCACGCTCGCCAGGCCCTGAGATCTGAGGGCGCGGTCCAGCAGATAGATCAGCCTCTCCCGCTCCGAGGCCGCGGGCGGAAGCCGCGCCCAACCGAAGTGCCGGTTCATCAGCTCATAGCTCTTGAGCATGCCGGCGCGCTGGCTGACAGTGACCAGGCCCTTGTAGAAAGCGAGCTGCAGCGCGCGCTTCGAGGGTTTCCGGCTTGCCCATGCGTGGTCCTTTTCAACCAGCACGTCGTCGTCGATGTCGCGAATGGTTAGGGCGCCGTGCTTACGGATGCGCGTGAGCACTTTGCGTACGTCCTTGTCTTTTACCGCCCCGAACCAGGCGCTTCGCTTTGCCCAGTAGCGCCGCATGTCGCGCACGTAGAACCGCATGTCTTCGGTGGGGAGATAGGCCAGGGCGTGAGTCCAGTACTCGAACACTGTCTTGTCGATGGACTGCGCCTGATGCAGATGCTGCCTTTGATATTCGGGAATGCGCGAATACAGAATGTGGTGGTGGCAGCGCTCGATGACATGGATGGTGTCGATCTGCACGTAGCCCAGATGAGCGACGGCGGCCGGTGTCGCCTGCGGGCCGTTGCCGAACGGCGCATTGGTGTCGAGTCTTTGTGCGCGGAGCCAGAGGCGCCTGCCTTGGGATTTTGTGAGTGCGATGGGGGGCGTAATGGGCTTCGGCATGGCGTGAATTGTAGCGGCGAGCTACTCGTTCGCCGAGCCCAATAGTCATTCCCAGCCGCCCGGCGCCTTCCGGT
>JBDTUL010000521.1:0-4667 GCA_040007735.1 Gammaproteobacteria bacterium
CGGCGCCGTGTTTTTCCGCAGGGCTCTATTGCGGGAGCGTCACGTTGGCGTGAGCCAGTGCCCGGGCACTCAATCGACTTTCGCGAAGCCAATGGTGTTGGCGTCAGTGCCAAACCAGAGTCCGTGAGAGTCGGCGTCATAACGCAGGCTTCGAATGGTTCCTCCGCCGGAGGGCACCGCCGTACTGCTGAAGAAACGCTGCGTCTTAGGATCGAAGCCGACGAGCTTGCTGGGCTGCGTGCCGGTTGCAACCATCCAGATGCGGTCTTTGGAATCTACCGCCAATCCATAGGGATGACTGGTCTTGCCTGTGGGCAGCGGCCACTCCTTCATCACTCGCGTACCCGCGCTGCTTGCACTGTTGCTGACCGGGCCGCTACCGGTGTTGCTCGCGGTATTGCTGCCGGCGTTTTTTTCTGCGCCCTGCCCAGTGCTCGCGCCTGCGACAGAATGCGCCGCGCCCGCAGTGCCGCCATCCGGGGTGAACATGCCGAGATAACCTTCCGCAGAATCCGTGTACCAAAGGCGGCCATCGGTAGTGAAGCCGATTCGCTGTGGACGCGCCCCAGCACGCGACAGCGAATACTCAGTGAGCAAGAACGTGCGCGGATCCACCGTGGCGATCTTGTTCGTCCCGGAAAGCGCGAACCAGGGGCTGCCATTGGGGCCCGGCGCGATGCCATCAGGGCTCGCTTTCGGCGTACGCAGGGCCATGAGATCGATCGTGCTGCTATCGATGCGCAACCGGCCGACCATGTTGCTCGCCTGCACGGTGAACCAGAGGTTCCGTTCACCCGGTTCCAGGATGAGCGTGTGTGGGTCTGCCGCCGCGGCATAGGGCATCGGTACGCGCGCAATCTGCCGGGACAGCGGGTCAAAGCGCGCGATGTAGCTGAGCGCCGTGCCGGTGAACCAGACGATGCCGTTACCCGCGACGACCATACTCTGCGGGCGCGGCTCGTCGATGAGCTCGATGCGTTTGAACGCGCCAGTCTTCGGATTGAGGGTGGCGAGATAGTTTCCCGTTTCGCCGATGAACCAGACGGCGTCGGGCCGCACGGGCACCGGGTCGGTCGGCCGCGACTCGGGCCAGGGAACCGGCCACTCCTTGATGACCACGGAGTGTGTTTCGGCGGCCGCTAACGGCAGGGCCAGAGCGAGGACGAGGGCAAAGGCGAACGGAAACTGAAACGCGGCGCGCATGGTGAGCATCGTGGACTGGGTCGGCGCGAGTGTACGCCTGCGCTCACTTCGCTGCGCGCCACCGCTCCACGAACGTTTCCAGCTCGCTGCCGCCCATGTCCGAAATACATGCCACGGCGAGGTCGCCTTCAGTCCAGTGACGCAGGTTGAAGCCGTCGCGCCGGCTGGATTCAAAGAGGGCACCCGCATCAACGGTGGACGGCCACATGAACACCTCCACTGTGTGCCGCCCCGCCTGATAGATCAGAACGGCGGCCGTGCGGCCGGCCAACACGTCGACCCGGCCGCCCTTCAGTACGTAGCCTTGCGCGTCGAGCTCCTTCACCACGGGCGCGAAATCCACCCTGCCGGCAAACCACGGCTTCACTGTGTGGTGGTCGCTCGATGGCACGTCGATGAGATGGGAATCGAGCTGCAGCGCTCGCAGATGGTTGCTCACCAGTTGGTCTTCGACATCTGGCGTCCGCGGCATGCGCACGACAACGGCAACGAGCAAGGCGGCCGCAAGCGCTGCGCCCCAGCCGTAGGAGGTGAGACGCGAAGGAGACCGGCTGAAGGTTTGACGAGATATTGATGCGGCGGGAATGCTGCGCGCCCTTCCCGCCTGGCTACTAATCGATTCACGCAACGCCGCCGGCACCGCATATCGCGGCGCTGCTCGCAGCAATTGGCGCGCACGAACCAGCTGCTCCTGCACGCTCCGGCAATGCGCGCACTCGGCGACATGCGCAACCAGCGCCGCAGCCTGCCCTGCGTCGAGCTCACCATCGAAGTCCGCCTGCACCAGCAGCGTGCGCTCACATTCAAACGGCGTATTCATGTTGGCTCCAGGTTTCCCGCCGCATCGGCCAGCAGTTTCCGGCCGCGCCATAGACGCGACATCACCGTGCCGATGGGCGCATCAACGATGCGTGCGATTTCCTTGTACGACAGCTCCTCGATTTCCCTGAGCACTACGCACTCGCGCAACTTCACCGGCAGCCCGGCGAGCAACCGTTGCACCAATCGCTCATCGTCCTCTCGCATCAGCGTGGCCTCCGGTTCGTGACGCGCATCCGTCGGGATGGAGAGCGCCTCTGCTTCCCCTTCGCGCTCGGCGTCGACTCCATGCGTCGCATCCAGCGGAACGACCTTTGAACGGGTGTTGCCCTTCAGCCGCGTCAGCGCCACGTTGCGCACAATTTGTAGCACCCATGCTCGCGCGTTACCCCCGCGAAAACCGGTGAAGTACGTCAACGCCCGCAGCATCGCGTCCTGCACTACGTCGTCTGCCAGCGCAGGGTCGTGCACCAGCATCCGCGCCAGGTTGTAGGCGGACTCCAGGTGAGCCGCGGCCAGCGTTTCGAAATCGATCTCAGGCATCGGGCTCAGGCACCGAACTCATTTATGTCGCGAAGGGTCATCCAGCGGGCAAGCGGGTCGCGCGGGCGGCTCGTCCCAAGGCCTTCAAGTGTAGACCTCGGTGCCGACTGATTTATTCCCAAAGCCCGATCGGGCGAATAAAGGCGGGTGCGCGGGGGTCTCCCTCGCATCTCGTGCAATTCGCACGGACCACTGGAGCCTGCGCACATGTCGAAGATCGATCAGGACCTGCTTTCGAACAAGGTGAGCCGCCGCGGGCTGCTGAAATGCGCCGCCTGGGCGGGCGCCGGCGTCGTCTGGACGATTCGCGGGGGCGTGTTGCGCTCGACGGATCTGATCGGCGCAGCGCATGCCGGCGAGGCCGCCTCGCGCGACCTCAGTTTCGTACAGATCAGCGACAGCCATATCGGCTTCAGCAAGGAGCCCAACCCCACGCCACACGTGACACTGCAATCGGCCATCGACCAGATTCGCGCGTTACCGAAGGCACCGGCGTTCGTGGTGCATACGGGAGATGTCAGCCAGCTCTCGAAGGCAGAGGAGTTCGACACCGCCGCGCAGATCATTCAGGGCGTCGGGCGGCCCGTGCATTTCATTCCCGGCGAGCACGATGTGATCGGCGACAACGGCAGCGCCTTCTTTACGAAGTTCAACGGCGCACCGGACCGCAAGTGGTACAGCTTCGATCACGACGGCGCGCATTTCGTGGCGCTGGTCAATGTGTTGGACCTGAAGGCCGGCGGCTTCGGGCAGCTCGGGGGCGAGCAGCTCGAGTGGCTGGAAAAAGATCTGCAGGGGCGCACGTCCAGCACGCCGATCGTGGTCCTTGCGCACATGCCCATGTGGACCGTGTATTCGGATTGGGGTTGGGGCACCGACGATGCGCCCCAGGCGCTGAGCTACCTGAAACGGTTCGGGTCCGTCACGGTGCTGAACGGGCACATTCACCAGGTGATTCAGAAAGTGGAAGGGAATGTTCGCTTCCACACGGCGCGCTCGACCGCGTTCCCGCAGCCAGCGCCCGGCACTGCGCCGTCGCCCGGCCCGATGAAGGTGCCATCAGAAATGCTGCGATCAGTGCTCGGCGTCAGCAGCATTACGCATAAGTCCCACGATCGCGCGCTGGCGATCGTGGATGACACGTTGACTGGATGAGGCAAGCGAGCCTGCGCCACAGGACACGATGGCAGCTCCCAGCCGCCCGGCGATTGAGGGCTTCTCAAGGCTGTGCCAACCAACCCTCGACAAGCCCTCCCTTGCATTACTTGAATCGGAAACTCATGAAACAGACTCAGTCCCTTAAGAATC
Source organism: Gammaproteobacteria bacterium (assembly GCA_040007735.1). Taxonomy (GTDB): domain Bacteria; phylum Pseudomonadota; class Gammaproteobacteria; order Steroidobacterales; family Steroidobacteraceae; genus JADGHX01. The sequence goes on from JBDTUL010000521.1 coordinate 3,874, forward strand.
TCCTCGCGGCGCGTACCGGCATTTTCCTGATGCTGCTTGCTGGGGGCTCGTGCCTTGCAGCCGAATCGACGCAGGCCGCCCACGAGCCCCGAAAGATTACGATCGGCAACTTCACGTTCTCTCCGGCGACCCTGGAAGTGCCGGTGGGAACAACCCTTCTGTGGGTAAACGAAGACGACGTCCCCCACGTAGTAATCGGCTCGGACCCAGGCTCACCCGTCAAGTCGCCCGCGCTCGACACCGACGGCCAATACTCCCTGCTGATGGACCACCCGGGAACCTATCGGTACTTCTGCTCTCTTCACCCTCACATGACAGGAACGATCATCGTGAAGTGATGCGCAGTGAGATTCGAGAGGCGTGGCGCTCAGCTCGCGTAGGTCTGCAGTAGCCCGGTTTTCGCGCGCGGCTCTGGTCATCGCAACCATGAACCCCGCCATGAAAAAGAAACAGGGAGCGGCGGGAACGCCTACCGCGGATGCAACCACGTCGGCAAAAACGAATACGGGTCGACCTTCAGAGTCTTGTCGTACACCACATTGTTTTTCTCCAGCAGTTCCTGAAAGCGCCCTTGCCTGTATGCGTCGAAGACATCGGTGCAGCCGCCGAGAAATTCTCCGCCGACGAAAATCTGCGGGATGGTGCCGAACGATGTGCGAGCGGTGAGCGCCGCGCGAATCTCGCCTCCGCGGCCGCCCTTCTGGTATTCCACCGAATCCAGGTCAACCGAGCGGTACGGAATTCCATGCTTCGCAAACAGGCGTCGCACGGACCAGCAGAACTCACACCACTCC
>JBDTUL010000522.1:0-4663 GCA_040007735.1 Gammaproteobacteria bacterium
CGTCGAGCAGAACATCAGTGAAGGCGAACCCGTTTTTGGTGGGCACTTCGATGAGTGACGCAGTGTCATTCACGGACGCGGGCTTCGAGAGTCTGGCAGCGGCGGACGATCAGGCGCGCATGCTGGCAATCGACCCGACGCGCTCCATTCTCTTGCGCGCTCCCGCCGGCTCCGGCAAAACCACCGTGCTCACGCAGCGGCTGCTGTGTTTGCTGGCACAGGTGGATGCGCCCGAGGAAATTCTGGCCATCACGTTTACGCGCAAAGCCGCTGCCGAAATGCGCGAGCGTGTGCTCAAAGCCCTGCACGGTGACATCGACCCCACGAATCCGCAGGCCGGCAAGATGCGCGCGCTGGCGCAAGCGGTGCTGGCGCGTGACGCGGAACGCGGCTGGGGACTTGCGCAGAATCCGGGGCGCCTGCGCGTCCAGACCATCGATTCGTTCAACTTCTGGCTCGCGAGCCAGCTGCCGATCGCCGCCAAAGCCGGCGGTTCGCTCGTGGTGGCCGAGCGGCCTGGCGAGTTGTACCGACGCGCGGCGCGACGCGTGCTCGTCGCCGGTGAACTGGATGAAACGCTCGCGGCGGACGTGGAGCTGCTCTTCGAGCGCATCGACAATCGCTGGGGGCAGGTTGAGCGGCTATTGGCCGAGATGCTCGCGAAACGCGGCCACTGGCTGCGCTACGTGCTGGGTCAGGACCAGGACCTGTTTCCCGACCAGACCCTCAGCGCTCGCGTTGCTACCAGCTTGCGAAGCATCGCCGGCGACCATCTCATCAGCGCTTGCGCGCAGTTTTCCGTGGCTCTTCGCGACACCGCGGCGGGTCTGCCCGGCATCGGTGCGCTCGGGCCCGACGCCGACCACATCACCGCCTGGCAACAGCTGGCGTCCCTCACGCTCACCAAAGGCGGAACCTGGCGCAAGGCGATTACCAAGACGCTCGGTGTGGCCTTCGAGCAGGCCGTCTGGAAACAGCAGCTCAAGTCCTGCATCGAGCTGTTCAGCGGCGTGAGTGGTGGGCGGGAAACGCTGGTCGCGCTCTCGGCTTTCCCTGCGCCCGTTCTCACGGATGCCGATGCGAACGCCATTGAAGCGTTGTCACGCGTGCTGCGCGCAGCAGCCGCCGAGTTGCAACTCGAGTTCGCCGCGGCCGGGCGCGTTGACTACACCTACGTGGCGGGAGCAGGGCGCGAAGCACTCACTGAGGGTGGATTACCCACGGACCTGGGCCTGCGCGCAGGTCTCGCACTCCGGCACGTTCTGATTGACGAATTTCAGGACACTTCGCTTGCACAATTCGATCTGCTGGAGGCGTTGACGGCGAGTTGGGAACCGGGCGATGGCCGCACGCTGTTCGCGGTCGGCGACCCGATGCAATCGATCTACCAGTTCCGCGATGCCGAGGTCGGGCTGTTCCTGCGCGCGCGCGAGACAGGCATCGGCAACGTCCCGCTGGAATCGCTTCAGCTGTCGCGAAACTTCCGCTCGACGCCCGTTCTGGTGGACTGGACCAACAAGACCTTCGCCCAGCTTTTCCCTGTTAATGACGACGTGCGCGCAAGCGCCGTCGCGTTCACGCCGAGTCTGGCGGCGCGTGCGCGCGGTTCCGACCCCGAAGTCAGCCTCAGCCTGTTCACCGACGGCAACCGCGTCGCTGAAGCGACCTTCATCGCGACTTGCGTCGCCGATCTTCGTACGCAGTCGCCCGCCGCCACCGTTGCAGTTCTCGTTGTGTCCAGATCGCATGCGCCGCCGGTGATGTCGGCGCTGGCGGCAGCCGGCATCGAAGCCATCGGTGTCGACCTGGTACCACTCGGGGACCTGTCCATCGTGCGAGATCTGGTCGCACTCATGCGAGCCCTGCATCACCTAGGGGATCGCACGGCATGGCTCGCCGTTCTTCGCGCACCGTGGTGTGGCGTCTCGCTTGCCACGCTCACCGAGCTGTCGCAACGAAGAGATCCGCTTTTGATCTGGGAAGCCATCGCCGATGCGGAGCGGCTCTCGCACTGTGATCCCACTGACCGCGAGCGGCTCACACGCATACGCGGCGTGCTCGAACAGGCGCTGGCCGCAAGAGAACGCATGGCGCTCTCAGAGTGGCTGGAAGCCGTGTGGATTCGTCTTGGCGGGCCCGACGCCTATCCTCGGGAAGATCTCGCCCACGCGCGAGCGTTCTTTGGCGCGGTCGGCAACTTCACGGCTCGCGGCGAATGGCGCGGTCCGCAGGACATCGATGCGCTCGTCGGCGACCTTTACGCGGAACCGCGAGCAGCCGCTACGAATCCCGTTCAGGTGATGACCATTCACCGCGCGAAGGGCCTTGAGTTCGATCACGTGTTCCTGCCCGGGCTCGATCGCACGCTCAATCGGGACCGGGATCCGCTGTTGAGATGGCTCGATCTGCCGAGGTCCGATGCAGGCAGTGACTTGCTGATGGCTCCAGTGCCCGCCATCGGAGACTCCGAAGGCGGCGCGCTGAATGCCTATCTCAAACGTCTGAGCTCTGCGCGGAGTGCGAACGAGCAGGCACGTCTGCTTTACGTTGCCATGACGCGCGCGAAGCGCTCGCTGCATTTGTCTGGCGCGCCGAAGGCGAAAGAAGATGGCACCGTGGAACCCCGCGCCGGCACGTTGCTTCGCTGCCTGTGGCGCGTGCTGAGCGGAGAGTTTGAATCCGTGGGCGCCAAGCCAGAAGGTGAGGCGACGGTTACTCCGACACACCGATTACGTCGATTGTCGGCCGAATGGCAGCCACCTTCGCTCACGGACCCGCCGGTGCGTGAGCACTTGCCGATCGCCAACCGATCGCTCGAGCCTCCCGAATTCAGCTGGGTAGGGGAGACCTCGCGGCACATCGGAACGGTGGTGCACGCGGCGCTCGAGCGCTTCGCGATGGAAACGGATCTGCCCACCGCGGCGGAAATCGAAACGCGCACGTCGCACTTCCGGCATCAGCTGCAGCGTCATGGCGTCCCGGAGCGTGATCTCGACCGCGCCACTCGCACGGTGCAGGAGGCGCTGGTCAAAACGCTTGGCGACGAGCGCGGGCGTTGGCTGTTCTCCACCGATCATCGAGAGGCTCGCGGCGAGCTTGCGTTGACGGGCGTCGCCGAGGGCCATCTTCTGAACGTGATCATCGATCGCACGTTCATCGACGCGGCAGGCACTCGCTGGGTGATCGACTTCAAGACCAGCCGCCATGAAGGCAGCAATCTCGAAGCATTCCTGGATGAGGAACTGACGCGTTACCGCGGGCAGCTGGAACGCAACGTAACCCTTGCGCGGGCACTAGGTACTGAGCCGGTGAAAGCCGCTTTGTATTTCCCGCTACTAAGTCGCTTCCGCGAACTCCAGCCCAATAAAAAATAGAAAATCTTCTCAGCCGGGCGGCTAAAACCCATTTTTTATTTGTTCAACTAAAAGGTGGCAGCGAGCGAGAAAGGCCGGCGGCCTTGCGCATCGGGCGAGCCGAGATAGGCAAGCTGCTTCACGAGTTCAGGTGAAGCCGTGGGGCCTGCAGCGACCAGCCCTTCCATCTCGAAGCCGGGCTCACGCGTAAGTTTCAGCGTTCCCTGCACATCGAGCGGGCCGCTCAGACTCTTGAGCTGGCCCACCGGCTCGATTGCCGGATCCGCAGCCGGAAAGCTCAGTGAGTAATCGCCCAGCGCCACTTTCCGGCTGCCGGCGCCCTGTTCCAGGTTGTGTGCTTCGAGCTGGCCCTGCACGCTCGTGATGGCACCTTTCTCGAACTGAATGAGCGCGAGATTGGTGGTGGCGCTGCCCGTGAGATTCGCCGGAAGCTGTGGCATCAGCGCTCGATCCAGCGGCAGGTCGGCCGTGAGGTTGCGAGCCGTGATGCGCCCGCCAGAAGCCGCTTCCACATCGCCGCGTGCGAAGTGATTGCCTCGTGTGAGCTCGACGTGAGCTGACACTTTGCGAGACAACAGCGCGGCCGCATGCAGCTGCCACACGATGTCACCGACTTGCACGCCCTGGGCCACGAGCCCGTTGCATCGGCCATTCCACACGGTGCCGCCGAGTTCCTGGCAGGCAATGCCGGGCGGCAGCCAGCCCGCCACCCACTGAACCGGCAAACGAACGAGAATGATGGTCGCGAACGCAAGGACCGCGACGAGGGAAATCCAGAGGGCTCGCTTCATCGAATGCGCAGTACGAGACCTGCGTTGACGACGCCCGGCTCACCCGAGTTGTCGATGTTGGCGGACTCCACGGCGATGCCGTTCTGCTCGGACAGGCGGGCGAGCCAGCCGACCACCATGCCGAACTGCGCTTTCTCCAGGCGAACACGCAAGCCGCCTGCGCCGCTCGGCTCGCTGCTCGTGAGTGCGTTGCCGAGGCCCGCTTCACGCGCGGCGCGATCTACGACAACGATGAGGGATTCCTGTGTGGTGGGCTGAGAAACGGTGGGCCCGGCATTGGCCAGCTCCGGCGCCACGGTCTTCATCCACGCGAGATCGCCTTGCTTGCGGCCGATGCGGTCCTGAGTTTTCGCAACCGACCGATCGAGCGGCAACACGAGGCCGACGATGATTAGCAGCACAGCCGCCACGGCGCCGATCATCACCATGCGCCGCTCGCGATCGTTCATCGTGGAGAAGTTCATGACGAGCCCTTCGGGCGCAATTGAATGCGGCCCT
>JBDTUL010000523.1:0-4662 GCA_040007735.1 Gammaproteobacteria bacterium
ATTCGGCGGTCATCATCCGTCGGAAACCTCGGTCACGTTCCGTCGGAATACACAAGGTGATGTCAGCCGCGGCGTACTTGCAGTTCGTGCCCTTGTGGCCGAGTACGCGTCCCATACCATGTCATCATGGACGTCTGATGATTCGGTCGCGCACGCGGAATGGTTGACATTGCCAAGGTCGTCGCCCCCGCGCCGATGGAAGGGCATGGCGGGTATAACCGCAGTTCGCGCGTGCAAGCGACCGGGTCATCACCCGCGTTGCACCTGCTGAAGCACGCCGCGCAGACCGTCGCTGTGGCTGCGGAGCCGGCGCCGATCGTTATCGCCGACTACGGTGCGTCGGAGGGCCGCAACTCGCTGTTGCCGATGAACGCGGCGATCGGCACGCTGCGTGAACCCGTACGCGCGATTTCGGTGATGCAGACGATGGCGTGCGACGCCGCGGGGGAGTTCGGATATCGGCCGCTGCTTGACGCGATGTATGCCACGCTGATCGACCTCGTCGGCCAGCGCCTGATTGGGGCCGACGAAGCCCATCGGATGGCGATTCCCACGGTCGGACGCACGTACGAGGAGTTTGCCGCGCCGTTTGCGCAGGACGGTCGTTTCTCCGGGCTCGTGATCGACCATCTGGAAATTTTCGACGCACAGGACCGGATCTGGCTGGAGTTCGAAGGTAACGGCGATAGCAGGGCATTTGGCGCGCAATGGGCCGCTTTCTGCTGCGCGTCGGTATTTCCGACGCTTGCCGCGCAGCTTGCGGGTCGCGGCAGCGATCCGCGCGCCGGCGAGTTCATCGAGCGCATGGAGGCCGGCGTGGCTGCTCGATTGACGAATGCTCCTGCGCGGATGCAAATACCTCTCGCCAAAATGTCGCTGGTCAAGTCAATGGGTTCGGCTGAAACACAACGATGAGGGCCGCGGGACGGCCAACGGCAAGGCCGACGCGTCCGCATGATTCCTGGCGACTGACGGATGCGTTGCTGTTCTCGCTGCTGCTGTCGCTGCTCATCCACGCGTTGCTGTTGAGCCTGACTTTCAATGGCCAGGGATTTTGGCTGTGGGGCTTCCGCTTCCCCTGGCAGGACCGACGGATCGAGGTCCCCGATCTGCGCGTCGTACTCGTTCCGGCGCAACTCAAGGTCGTAGAGCCGGCGGTCACGACGGGTGCAGGGCCATTGCCGCAGCCATCGGTCGAGCCGCCTATCGCTGGCCGCCCGGCGCTGACGCGATCCGCGCCACGTGCGCCGACCCCGGAGTGGACTGCGGCAGCGATCGCGCCGGAGGCCGAGCGGACCGAACAGGCCAATTCAAGCGCAGAGGCCAATCCAAGCGTAGTGGCGGATCCGAAGACAGAGGCTACTCCAGCGACAGACGCCGCGACAGGCACCTCCGCTGTGAAAACACCTACGCTCGCCGATCGGCCCGGCGACTCGGCGCCGCCGCCTAGCCCCGCACCCGACGTCATCGCCGTGGCGCACTCCGATGAACCCACATGGGTCGTGCCCGTGACTCCAGCGGTGCCGACGCCCGTCCTCGAAGCGGCGCCCGGCGCCTCGAGCGCTGAACCCGGAACGGCGTCACTTCAAGATGCTGGCGATGCCGCGCAAATCGACCAGGAAGCTCGGGAGCGAGCGGCTGAACTGGCCAAGCTCGATGCTTCCAAACAGGCGGAACAACGGCAGGCAGAACAACGGCGGGCGGACCAACTGGCGGCGGCGCGGCAGGATGTTGTCCGTGAGCAAGCGGCGCGGGCCGAAACTGCGCGGTTGGAGGCCGAACGCCAGGAGGCCTCGCGTCAGGCGGCAGCACGGCAGGAGGCTGTGCGGCTCGAGGCCGCGCGGCAGGTCGCCCAGTTGCAAGAAGCCGAGCGCCAAGCAGCGGCACGGCAGGAGGCCGCGCTACAAGAGGTCACACGGCTGGCCGAACGCCGGGAGGCCTCGCGTCAGTCCACAGCGCGGCAGGAGGCCGCGCGGGTCGAAACCGCACAGCGGGCCGCGGAGTCGCAAGAGGCAGAGCGACAGGCGGCAACACGGCAGGAGAACACGATACAGGAGGCTGCACGCCTGGAAGCCGAACGCAAGGCGGCACGGCAGGCGGCAGAATTCCAAGACGCGGAGCGAGCACGAGTCGAGGCCGCCAACTTGGAGGCCCAACGCAAAGACGCCGCACGGCGGCAGGCCGCGCGACTGGAAGCGGAACGCCAGGAAGTCGCGCGACAGCTGACGGCACGGCAGGACGCCGCGCGGATCGAAGCCGCCCGAGTCGAAGCCGCAAGAAGTGAGGCCGCGCGGATAGAAGGCGCAACGGTCGAGGCAGCACGAAGCGAGGCGGCCCGAGTTGAAGCCGAACGAAGCGAAGTTGCGCGAGTCGAAGCCGCAAGAGTCGAGGCAGCACGAAGCGAAGCCGCGCGAGTCGAAGCCGCAAGAGTCGAGGCAGCGCGAAACGAGGCTGCCCGCGCCGAAGTCGCAAGGGTCGAAGCCGCACGAGTCGAAGCCGCAAAGGTCGAAGCCGCACGAGTCGAAGCCGCAAAGGTCGAAGCCGCAAGGGTCGAGTCCGCAAGGATCGCGGCTGCGCAAGAGGCGGACGCGAGACGGGACGCGGCGCGTAGGGCGATGGGACGACAGCTAAACGAGGAAGCCGCGACGGTTGACGCTGCGGCGGCTGCGGCGCGTCGGTCACCGTCGTCGAGCGGTGCACGTCGATACTGGCTCTTCGGTCGTACCGACCCCAACGCCGAAGTCATCCTCTATGCGGAAGCGTGGAGCCGGAAGATCCAGTTGAACATGACGTTCGACATGGTTCGCGAGGCGGCGAAGCAGCCGCACACCAATCCCCTAGTCACGGTGGCCATTCGCAGCGACGGCTCGGTGGAGTCGGTGACCTTCGTTCAGTCCAGCGGCGTGCCGGCCATCGACGAAGCGATACGACGCATCGTGCAGAGCCAGACGCCCTACCAGGCGTTCCCGCCGGGCCTCGCGCGCGAGTACGACGTGATCCATATTCGCCGAACCTGGTATTTCGACATGGCGATCCGGCTGTACTGATGCAACCATGAGCATCAGGCGATTGTCAGCGCTCTGACTAGCGGATGAAGTACGCGATCCGGGAGACCGGGTAGCGCAACCTACGGGACCCATACTTTATGTGGGCAGGACGATTGCCTTGTAGTTTTCTGCAGTTCCATTGAGCAGCGTAGTGCTGCTAAGATCGCCGCCGCGATCCCCTTATTTTTACCTCCAAAAACTCTCTCATCGTATGTGACCGTCCGCGCTGCGACTCAGGATGCGCGAAATGGATCAATGACTTTCACGCGTCCGTGAGTCGACCATGCTCGAAGCCCTCCGACCAAAGTGTGTCGATGCCGCGTTCGTCCGCATAGGCCCAAAGATGGGCGTCGAACCAGGACGTTGGCGCATCTGCTTCGATGTGCTGGAACGCCTTCTTGCCGGTCAACCCATCGTGCGCATAGTCGAGGCCCGATGCCATGAAGTCCGACGGCTGGCAGCGATTGCACGGCGAATATGCAAAGCAGTTCGGCGTTGAGATGCCCGCTTGGCCGTCTCAGTCACGGACCTGTGCACGCCCCCTGCAAGGGATCCCAGACTGCAAAGATGAAAACATGAAAAAAGCGGACGCGAGCCAAGGCCAGCCGGCATCGGAGCTCATTTCGAAAAAAATCGCCCAACTCGGCGACTGGCGCGGCGATACCCTCGCCAGAATGCGCAAACTCGTCAAGGCGGCGGACCCGGACGTCGTCGAGGAGTGGAAGTGGATGGGCACGCCGGTCTGGTCGCACGACGGCATCCTCTGCACCGGCGAATCCTACAAAGACAAAGTGAAGCTGACCTTCGCCAAGGGCGCGTCGCTGAAGGATCCGGCCCGCCTCTTCAACTCGAGCCTCGACGGAAATGTACGCCGCGCGATTGACATCCACGAAGGCGAAGAAGTGGATGCGACCGCCTTCAAGGCGCTGGTTCGACAGGCGATCGCCGTAAACAGCACCGGCAAGGCGAAAACGGTCAAGAAAGCCAAGTCCTAGCGAGATTCCGCCGGAACAGGCGTCGCTACAAGCCTGCCATTGCAAGTAAGTGTGCCAGCCTTTCCCTGTACCGCGTACTGGAGAGGGGATAGCTCTCGAACCAGCGTTGCAGCGAAAAATCAGGCTCCAGCGCGCGGACTTCGTCGGCCGCCCACTGCGCGCCAGAACGATGTCCCGTCGCGGCGATTGTTGCGGCGAGGTAGATGCGCGTTTCGAGATCGACTGGATTACGCGCGGCCGCCTCGCGCAAATTGATCATCGCCGGCTCGACATCGTTCTCGAACAGATAGGCTCGCCCGAGCAGGAGGAAGTAGAGATATCCCCCTTCAGGATTGAGGCGCTGTGCCGTGCGCAAGAGTGGGATGGACTTCGCCGGTTCCCCGACGTAGGTGCAAATGCCGCCCGGGAGTGCGAACGCGTCCGCGAACGAACCATTGAGCTCGATGGCCCGGTTCAGCGACTGGATTGCCTGCTCATGGCGACCGCTTTGAGCGTGAACGAATCCGAGCGCCCAGTGTACCTCTGGAATGTCCGAGTCGATCTGGCGCGCGGTTTCGGCAAGCTCGGGAACGGCGGCAGCGGCAGCCTAGAAACGCGCGGAGTTCTTGCCGGTCTCTAAC